>NZ_JBHWZP010000116.1:0-25394 GCF_042728395.1 Streptomyces sp. NPDC060205 | reverse complement strand
GGTTCTCGCCCGTCCGGCGCCCTCTGTGCGCTCCACCGCGCGTCACGCGTGCGGTGGTCCGTCCGTCAGGCCGCTACTTGTTCACGATCACGGCCTGGATGGTGTTCGTCGAGGAGTCGTAGATCCCGATGACCTGCTGGCCGAAGGCGAAGGCCTCCTGGACCTCGTCGTGCGTCACCTGGTTCGGGTTCACCAGCGGACGCCAGCCCTGGTTGATGTACAGGTAGAGGATCGACGGCTGGCCCGGCAGCGGGGTCACGACGTCCCAGAAGTGCTCGGCGACACCGCTCGTCAGCGCGGCGGCCTCGACGGCGCTGCGCATGACCAGTGGCTGGCCCTGCTGCTGTTGCTGCTGCTGCCCGCCGAGTTGCTGGAGCAGCTGCTGGAACGGCTGCTGCTGGCCCAGCTGCTGGAGCTGCTGCTGCAGATGCTGGGGGACCTGCTGGCCCATGCCCTGCTGCTGGCCGAACGGCTGCTGCTGCCCGTAGCCCTGCTGCTGCCCGAACGGCTGCTGCTGGCCGAACTGCTGGGGTCCGAACTGCTGCTGGCCGTAGCCCTGCTGCTGACCCTGCTGCGGGGGAGCCGTGCTCGGGCCCTGCTGCTGGCCCTGCTGGCCGAACCCCTGCTGGCCGTAGCCCTGCTGTCCCTGCTGTCCCTGCTGGCTCATCTGCGGGGTGGTGCTCATGCGGGTGCCACCTTCCCTCAATGGTTGGGCGATGGTTGGGCGTTGATGGTTGACGGGTGATGACCGGTCGTGGCGACCGCTCATCGGATGTGGACCGAAGGCCCGACAGCCGACCGGTCGGGTCAGCCCGTGACGACCAGGCCGACGATCTCGTCGTCCGAGAACCAGACCCGTACGTCGGGGCGGCCACCGGCGAAGGCGGCCTGCACCGACTGGCGGATCTCGGGGGACGGGTTGTGCAGGCTCCGCCAGCCGCCGGCCACGTAGAGCCGGAGCCTGGGCGGGAGTTCACGCGGATAGGGCACCAGTTCGTCCCAGTACCGTTCGGCCTGGCCCGAACCGACCGCCCCCGGCAGCAGATGGGCCACCGCCGCCTTGATGTCCGGCCGGTTGCCGATCCGCTGTGACGCGGGCCGGCCCGGCGCGTCCTGCTGCGGGGAACCGGTGGCCCGCAGCACCTTGCGTGCCTTCTCCGGGGTCATCGACTCCTGGCCGGCCGCCCTGAGCATGCCCTGCAGCGCGGCCAGGGCGCCGACCACCACCGGGGAGGCGGAGGACGTCCCGGAGAAGGTGTCCGTGAACCAGGCGATCTCCTCGGCACCGCCCTGCAGATCGCCGGGCCGGTCCCAGAAGCCGCCGGTCGTGGTGACCTCGCGGCCCCAGCCCTGCGCGTCCACCCGTGCCCCGTAGTTGGAGAACGCGAGCCGCGAGCGGTCCGGGCCGTGGTCGCGGCCGTGGGTGCCGGGCGGCGGGGCGCCCGCGCCGACGAGGATCGCGCCGGAGGACTGGTGGGAGGGGTTGAAGGGGTTGCGCCACCACTCGGGGAATTCGTCGGGGCGGCGTTCGTATACCGCGTCGTCCAGCGACTCGCCGCCGTTGCCCGCGGCCTCCACCACGATGATGCCCCGGGCGGTCGCGTACCGGATGGCCGCGAAGTCGTCGGGCCACCACTCGACGGGGATGTAGCCGCGCTGGTCGTCGCGCTGCTGGTAGTCGAACCGCGGTCCCGGGCGGTGCAGTTCGATGAGGATGATGTCGCCGGGGCCGAGGCGGTCGGCCGCCGCGTGGATCGCCGCCGCCGTGCCGATGCCGTGGAAGGACGCGGCCGCGGTCACGCTGTCCGGCGCGATGCCGGTGATCCCGTACTCGTTGCGGTCGCCGCCGATCACCCCGATCACGGCGGTGCCGTGGTTGCGCCAGGCCAGGTCCTGGATCGGGGTGCCCACCACGACGCCCGCGAGTTTCGCCGCGAGGTCCTCGTGTCCCAGCTGCCAGGCCCCCTCCACGTCGATCACGGTGACGCCCTGGCCGGACCCGCCGGGCCGCTGCCAGGCCCAGTAGGCGTCCACGCCCTCGGGCGCGGGGCGCAGATAGCCCTGGCGGCTGGTGAAGTCGGGGGTGACGGGGGCGCCCTCCTTGTGCCGCCTGGTCTCGTCGGCGCTCTGGCCGACGGACCCCACGGAGGCCGGTACGGCGGCCGGTTTCACGTACGCCGTGGCGATCTCCGGCAGCGCGGCGATCCGTGAACGCAGCTCCTGGGCCCGTTCCTCGCCGCCCCGTACCCGGTAGAACAAGCCGAGGTCGGGCAGTGTCTCGGCGCCGTCGGCAGGCGGCTGCACTGCCGACCGGAGCCGTTCCTCGCTGCCGAACAGCGGCTCCAGCGCCAGCTGTTCGTCACTGAGGAACATGGAGAGTGCCGACACATCGGCGCCGGCCGCCGAACGGACCCCCTGGGCCCCGGCGCGCAGTCGGGGCTCGGGCCGAGCGACGACGATCAGCTCCTGCTCGGCTCCCCGATAGTTGAATCCCGCTCCGTCGGGTCCCGGTCCGGACGCTCCCGGGCCCTGCTCCGGCTGTACCTGGTCGGTCATCGCGTGCCGCTCCCTTCGGTCCGTGCAGGTGCTCAAGTTGTCGGTGTCGCCGTCCAGTTGTCGTTCGCCCTGCCGTTCGCCCCTTCGTTCGGCGGCGAACTGTTTCGGTGCTGTTTCCTCCGTTTGTGTCCTCCGGGCACACCCTGCTCCTCCCGGGCCGACTCGTCCACCCCCGAGTTCGCCAACTGCGTTTGGAAACAAATTGAATTGGGTACCGTGTGCAATTCGTCCGGAAACCGATGTCACGCCACAATCCGGCCAAAGGCTGCGGAGGCGGGTGTCATGTGATGGGGTGACAGCGTCTGTTGACCGTAGGGCCGGCAGCGCGTCGGCCCCCTCGTGGAAGGACGCACCGTGGCACTCGCAGACCGTTCCTTCGCACGTCGAAGACTTCTCACCACGGCCGCCGCCGTCGGCGGCGCGACACTCCTGGGCGGCCCGGCGCACGCGGCCGAAACGCGCGAGAAGGCCTGGCCCGACCGTTTTCCGCTGCCGGCCGGCTTCCAGCCGGAGGGCATCGCCATCGGCTCGACCCCGTACGCGTACTTCGGATCGCTCGCCGACGGCTCGGTGTACCGCGCGAGCCTCGCCACCGGGCGGGGCTCCGTCATCAGCCGGGGCCCCGGCGCCGGACACCCCAGCGTGGGCCTGAAGATCGACGGACACGGCCGGCTGTTCGTCAGCGGCGGGGCCGGCGGTGATCTGCGGACCGTCGACTCCCGCACGGGGCGGATCGAGCGGACGTACGCCGTCGGCGGCTCGTTCGTGAACGACGTGATCCTCACTCCGCGCGCGGCCTGGTTCACCGACTCGTTCGCGCCCCGGCTCTACCGGCTGGCGCTCGGCAGGCACGGCCGGCCCGGAGCGGTCACCACCGTGCCCCTGAGCGGCGACTGGCAGCAGGGCCCGGACTTCACCGCCAACGGCATCGAGCGCACCCCGGACGGCAGCGCGCTCCTGGTGGTGAACGTCTTCGTCGGCGGGGGCACGCTCATGCGGGTGGAACCGGCCACCGGGGCCGCGAGCGCCGTGGACCTCGGCGGCGCCCGACTGCCCAACGGGGACGGGCTGCTGCTCCTCGGCCGGACCCTCTACGTCGTTCAGCAGCAGCAGAACGCCATCGACGTGTTCCGGCTGAACGCCGCCGGGACGAGGGGGCGGGCGCTCACCCGGATCACCGACCCGCGCTTCCGCGTCCCGACCACGGCCGCGGCGTGGGGAGACCGCCTGTACCTCCCGAACGCGCGCTTCGACGTCGAACCGACGCCGACCACGGACTACGACGCGGTGGCGGTACCCCAGGTGTGACGCCCTGCGCGTGACAGGTGACGTGCGAAGGGGCGGTGCGCCGCAGCGCACCGCCCCTTCGTCAGGTCAGTCCTCCGAGGACTCCGGCGGCTCCTTGGAGTCCGCCGTGCCCGGCGCCTCCCCGGCGGAACCGGAGCCGGAACCGGAGTCTGCCTCGGCCCCGGTGGTGCCCCCGGCGTCCCCCGTGGCGTCGGCGGCGTCATCGGCGGGACCAGCGGGACCGTCCGTCGTCTCCGGCCGCTGCGGCCGCAGCGGCTTCGGACGGCCGCCCGGAGTGTCCCGGAGGTACGTGGCGGGATCGCCGCTCTCCGTGGCATGACTGCCCGGCGCCGCACCCGGCCCGCTCCCGTCCCGTCTGCGCAGATAGCGCTCGAACTCGCGGGCGATCGCCTCGCCCGACGCCTCCGGCAGCTCAGCGGTGTCCCGCGCCTCCTCCAGCGTCTGCACGTACTCGGCGACCTCGCTGTCCTCCGCGGCCAGCTGGTCCACGCCCACCTGCCAGGCGCGGGCGTCCTCCGGCAGTTCGCCCAGCGGGATCCGCAGGTCGATGAGGTCCTCCAGGCGGTTCAGGAGGGCCAGCGTCGCCTTCGGGTTCGGGGGCTGCGAGACGTAGTGCGGCACGGCCGCCCACAGCGACACCGCCGGTACGCCCGCGTGCGTGCACGCCTCCTGGAGGATGCCGACGATGCCCGTCGGGCCCTCGTACTTGGTCTCCTCCAGGTCCATCGTGCGGGCCAGGTCCGGGTCGGAGGTGACACCGCTGACTGGCACCGGACGCGTGTGCGGAGTGTCACCCAGCAGCGCGCCGAGGATCACCACCAGCTCCACGCCCAGCTCATGGGCGAAGCCGAGCAGCTCGTTGCAGAAGGAGCGCCAGCGCATCGACGGTTCGATGCCCCGTACCAGCACCAGGTCCCGCGGTTTGTCGCCGCCGACCCGGACCACTGACAACCTTGTCGTCGGCCAGGTGATCTTGCGTACACCGCCGTCCAGCCACACCGTCGGCCGGTTGACCTGGAAGTCGTAGTAGTCCTCGGCGTCGAGCGCCGCGAACACCTCGCCCTTCCACTCGCTGTCCAGATGCGCGACCGCGGTGGAGGCGGCGTCGCCGGCGTCGTTCCAGCCCTCGAACGCGGCCACCATGACCGGGTCGACCAGCTCGGGAACCCCGTCGAGCTCGATCACTCAGCGCCTCCTTCCGACGTACCCTCACGTACGCCCCAACCTTACGGCTTGTGCACAGGGCGTCCGCAGCCCCCTCGCATGGGGGAGTGCCGGATCACTGCCCCGTTCAACGGCTCCGAACACCCCGCAGTCATCCGAGCTGTCGTGATCCTGCCGGGATCGCTCACAGTGTCGAGCGCAGCCACTGCTCCACGCTCGCGATGTGCACGGTCGCCCAGGAACGGGCCGCCTCCGCGTCCCGGTCGCGCAGGGCGCCGAGGATCGCGCGGTGTTCGTGCAGGGTGCGGCTGACCGCGTCCTCCTGGGTCAGGCCTCGCCAGATCCTGGCCCGGGTGGTGGGTCCCGAGAGCCCGTCGAGGAGGGAGCAGAGCACGGAGTTGCCCGAGCTCTGCACGATGCCCCGGTGGAACTCCAGGTCGCAGGCGACCAGTTCCTCCACCGAGGGCCCGGCACCCAGGGCGTCCAACTGGGCGGTGAGCGCGTCCAGTTGCTGTTCGCTGATCCGCTGCGCCGCCATCGCCGTCGCGGCCGGCTCCAGGATGCGGCGTACCGCGAGGAACTCCAGGACCGTGTCGTCGCGGTGGAAGTCCACGACGAAACTCAGCGCCTCAAGGAGGAGCTGCGGGTCGAGGCTCGTGACGTACGTGCCGTCGCCCTGCCGCACGTCCAGGATGCGGATCAGGGACAGGGCACGCACCGCCTCGCGCAGGGAGTTGCGGGACAGACCCAGATCGGCGGCGAGCTCGCTCTCCTTCGGCAGCCGGTCGCCGGGGCGCAGTGCGCCGGAGACGATCATCCCCTTGATCTTCTCGATCGCCTCGTCGGTGACTGCCATGGCAGGCCTCCCCGTCACTCAGGCTGTCACGCGGACACCCGATGACTTGCCTCTGTCTTGCATCCGTCTTACATCCGATGTCTCATTATGCGGCTCACGCGAGGTCGGACCGTGACACGAGAGCCGTCAGCTCCGCGAGCGCCGCGCCCTCGTCGAGCGTGGTGAGCGTACGGCCGCGCATCAGGACCCGTCCGTCGACGACCGTGTCCCGTACGTCGTCGGCGCGGGCCGCGTACGCGAGCGTCGACCAAGGGTCGTGGCGGGGCGCCAGATGCGGGCCGGTTAGGTCGAGGACGATCAGGTCGGCGCGCTTGCCGGCCTCCAGCGAACCCAGCCGGGCGTCCAGTCCCAGCGCGCGGGCGCCCTCGATCGTGGCCATGCGGACGGCCTGTTCGGCGCCGACGGCGGTCGGGTCCCCGTCGGCCTTGTGCACCAGGGCGGCGAGACCCAGCGAGCGCAGCATGTCCAGGGTGTTGGAGCTGACCGCGCCGTCCGTGCCGAGGCCGACCGTCACGCCCGCGCTCAGCAGCCGCGGCACGGGGGCGATGCCGCAGCCCAGTTTGAGGTTGGACACCGGACAGTGCGCGACCGACGTGCCGGTACGGGCCAGCGCCGCGATCTCGGCGCCGGTGAGGTCCACGGTGTGGGCCAGCAGCAGATCGGGGCCGAGCAGTCCGAGCGAGTCGAGCAGTTCGACGGGCCGTTTGCCGTACCGCACCTCGACGGTGGCGACCTCGGTGGCGTTCTCCGCCGCGTGGATGTGCAGCAGCGCGCCGAACTCCCGTGCCAGCGCCGCGATCTCGGTCAGCTGCTCGGGGGAGAGGGTGTAGGCGGAGTGCGCGAACAGGACAGGACGCGTACCGGGCCGCGGCGTACGGCCCGCCAGGTCGCGGCGGGCCCACGCCAGCCGGTCCTCGTACGCGATCCCGTCGGCCGGATCCGGTACGTCCATGAAGGTGGGGCCCGTGTGCAGCCGCCAGCCCGCCTCGCGCGCGACCTGCTCGGCGGCCTCGTGGAACCAGTACATGTCGAGTGCCGAGGTCACCCCGGCCCGGACGCTCTCCGCGATCGCGACCCGGATCGCCGTCGCGACGTTCTCCGGCGACAGCAGCTCGCTCTCCCAGCGGATCACCCGCTCAAGGAAGCCCTGGAGCGTCACGTCGTCGGCGCGGCCCCGCAGCAGCGTCATCGCCAGATGGGTGTGCGCGTTGACCAGGCCCGGGAGCACCAGACAGCCGCTCGCGTCGAGGCTCTCGGCGTCGGCGTACCGCGCGCGCAGGTCCTCGGCCGGGCCCACCTCGACGATCTCGCCGTCGCGGACGGCCACGGCCCCGTCGGGCACGATCGTGCCGGCTTCGTCGACGGTCAGCACGTCACCGCCGTGCACCAGCAGATCTGCGGTGGCGGCGCCGGTCGCGGGGCGTGGGGAGGGGACGGTCACAGCGCGCGCTCCTCGGCCTCGGCCAGCAGACGCAGGGCCTCCAGCGCGACCACCGAGCCGCGCTCCACCCCCGCCGCGACGATCTCGCGGTGCGGGTTGTAGCCGCCGGTACCGGCCTCGTCGACCAGCTCGTCCGCGTTCGCGCCGTCGATCACGAGCACCCCGCCCGCGGTCAGCCCGCGCAGGGAGGCCGTCACATACAGCGCGGACAGCTCCATCTCGATGGCCGCGAGCCCCGCCCCCTCGTACGAGAACAGGGGTATGAGCCCCGGCTGGAACGCGGCCCGCGTCCACACCAGGCCCCGGTGGTGCGGAGCGCCCTGCTCACGTGCCGCCAGCTGGAGCGCGAGCACCGCCTCCGGGGTGGCCACCGCCGGGTACTCGGGCGGCAGCAACTGCTGGGTCACCCCGTCGTCGCGTACCGCCGCCTCCGCGATGACCAGGTCGCCGTCCTGGATCCCGGGCCGCATCGCACCCGCCGTACCGAACCGCACGAAGGTGGACACGCCCGCGTCCGCCAGCTCCTGGAAGAGCAGGATCGCCCCCGGCGCACCCACCCCGTGGGAAGCGACGACGACCGGCACACCCTTCCAAGTCCCTGTGAATGCACGGTATTCGCGGTGGTACGAGACCTCCTCGGCCCCGTCCAGCAGCGCGGCGACGATCGCGGCGCGCGCCGGATCCCCGACGACGACGGCCCGGGCGGGCAGCCCGGTGCGGGGTATGCGGGTGACGGGGGCGAGATCCTGCGGGGGCTGTTCCTGCGTCATGAGGTGACTCCAGTCGTACGCGTGGTCATGCGGGTACGGGCGGCGCGGCGGCGGCGCTGCGCCGTACTGAGGAAGAGGGCGACGAGCGTGACGACGTACGGGGCGGCGTCGGTGGCCTGCTGCGGCATGCCGAGACCCTGCAGCCGGAAGCCCGCGGCCTCGGCGAGACCGAAGAGCAGCGCCGCGAGCAGCACACCGAACGGCAGGGCGCGGCCGAGCATGACGGCCACCACCGCGATCCAGCCACGGCCCGCCGTCATGTTCTCGGAGAACAACGTGACGTTCCCCAGGGCGAGTTGCGCCCCGGCCAGCCCGCACAGCACACCGGACACCAGCACCGCCGCGTACTTGTAGCGCGTCGGGCTCACCCCGAGCGTGGCGGCGGCCTCAGGTGCCTCGCCGACCCCGCGCAGCCGCAGTCCCCACACATGCCGGGACAGCAGCAGCGCGGTCACCCCGACCGCCGCCCACGCCAGATACGCGAGCGGCGAGAAACCGCCGACCAACGGCAGCCCGGCCAGTGACGGGTCGTCAAAAGTGCCCTGCACACCGAAGATCGTACGCAGCAGGAAACCGGTCAGGCCCACGGCCAGGAGGTTCATGGCGATACCGAGCACGACCGCGTCACCGCGCAGGGTGACCGCACCGACGGCGAGGATCAGCGAGTACGCGGCGGACGCCAGCGTGGCGGCCAGCACACCGAGCCAGGGGCTGCCGGTGAACCAGCTGGTGGCGACCGCCGTGAAGCAGCCCATCAGCATCATGCCCTCAAGGCCGATGTTGAAGACGCCCGCCCGCTCGCACAGGGCGCCGCCGAGCGCGGCCAGCAGGATCGGCGTCAGCGCGCGCAGCGCCGACATGAGGAGATCGGAGTCGAAGAACATCAGGCGAACTCCCCCTGGGAGGCGGGTTCCTTGGCGGTGGGCGCCGGATCGGCGGGGTCCTGGTCCCGGGGCTGTCGGGACTTTCGGCCCCGCAGCCGCGGGAAGCGCAGCCGCGCCGCGAGGAACACGATGACGATGGCCTGCAGCACCTGCGTCAGCTCACGCGGCACCTCGGTCGTGCGCTCCATGGACAGTCCGCCGACTTGGAGGACGGCGAAGAAGAACGCTGCCACCACCGTGCCCAGCGGAGCCGCCGCGGCGAGCAGCGCCGCCGTGAGGCCCGTCCAGGTGTAGCCGGGGGCGGTCAGCGATCCGTCGAGGAAGCGGTAGGGGAAGCTCAGCACCCCGATCGCGCCGACCAGTCCGGCCAGCGCACCCGAGGTCGCCACCAGCCGCAGCGTGAGCCCCTTGCGCTCCACGCCCGCGTACGCGGCGAAGCGCGCGTTGAGGCCGGTCATCCGGATCTCGTACCCGACGGCCGTGCGCCGGTCCGCGAACCAGTACGCCCCCGCCGCCACGACGACCAGCACCAGTCCGGCCGTCACGGTCGAGGCGCCGAAGGCGGGCAGCGCCACGCCCTGTGGGAGCCGCCGCGTCTGCGGCAGGCTGGAGCCCGGCTCCTTCAGCGGATAGCGCACCAGGTAGGAGGCGAGCGAGGTCGCCGGATAGCTCAGCAGCAGACTGCTCACCAGCAGCGGCACCCCGAAGCGGTTCTCGCACAGCGCGGCCAGCGCGGCGTACGCGGCGCCCGCCAGGATCCCGGCGAGCAGCGCCGCGACGACGGTGAGCGGCGCCGGCAGCGGCGAGTACAGGCCGGTGACCGCGGCGGCGATCCCGCCGAGCACCATCTGCCCGTCCCCGCCCAGGTTGATGAGCCCGGCGCGCAACGGGATCGCCAGCGCGAGGGCCATGCCCAGCACACTCGTACCGGTGGTGAGCGTCGCCCCGATCCCGTCGGCCCCCAGCGAGCCGGTGACGACCGCCCCGTACGCGGCGAACGGATCGGCGCCGGTGCCCACCAGGAACAGGGCACCGATGACGAGCCCGGCGACGACCGAGAAGGTGACGGGGGAGCGCACCGCCCCCTTCAGACGGGCCGCCCCCTTGCTACGGGCCGCTCCCTTGTCACGGGCCGCCCCCTTGTCAGGGGTCAGGTCCGGGGCCGAGGCCATGTCAGTCTCCGTCCGGGTCAGGGGTGTCGGCCCAGGGAGCGGCGGCGCCGCCCGCCATGGCCAGGCCCAGCGTCGCCTCGTCCGCGTCCGACCTGTCGTACGAGGCCGTCACCCGGCCCTCGTACATCACCAGGATCCGGTCGGCGAGGCCGCGGATCTCGCTCAGCTCGGCGGAGACGAGGAGGACGGCGTGGCCCGCGTCGCGGTAGGCGATCAGCTCGTCGTGGATGGCCTGGATCGCACCGATGTCCACGCCGCGCGTGGGCTGCTCGACCAGCAGCAGCGGTGCGCCGTGGGCCAGCTCGCGGCCGATCAGCAGCTTCTGCAGGTTCCCGCCGGACAGCGCGGAGGCCGGCACGTCCGGTGTGGACGCCTTGATGCCGAAGCGGCCGACGAGCTCGCGCGCGTGGGAGCGCACCGCCGAGGGCGGCAGCAGACCGTGCCGTGAGGACAGCGAGGTGCGGTGGTGGCCCATCGCGAGGTTGTCCGCGACGGACGCCGCGGGCGCGGTGCCGACCGCGTGCCGGTCCTCCGGGACGTACGCGAGGCCCTTCGCGCGCCGCTCGGTGGCCGAGGCGTGCGTGATGTCCTCGCTCCGCAGCGCGACCCGTCCGGCGGTGGCGGGCCGCAGCCCGGCGAGCGCCTCGACCAGTTCGCTCTGCCCGTTGCCCGCGACGCCCGCGATGCCGACGATCTCGCCGGCCCGCACCGACAGCCCGACGTCGTGCACGCCCGCCGTGCTCAGCCCGTCGACGGCCAGCACCACGTCACCGGGCGTGCCCGCCGGATGGACGCGGTCCAGTTCGACGTCGCGGCCGGTCATCGCCGCCGCGATCCCCGCGCCGCTCGTGTCGGCGGTACGCAGCCGGGCGACGACCCGGCCGTCCCGCAGCACCGTGACGTTGTCGCTGCCCTCCAGCACCTCACGCAGCTTGTGGGTGACAAGGATCACCGTCCGGCCGCGGGCCGTCAGCGACCTGAGCACCACGAACAGCGCGTCGGCCTCGGCGGGTGTCAGCACCGCCGTCGGCTCGTCGAGGATGAGCGTACGGGCGCCGCGGTGCAGCAGCTTCAGGATCTCCACGCGCTGGCGCAGCCCCACCGGCAGGTCCCCGACCCGGGCGTCCGGATCGACGACGAGACCGTGCTCGGCGCCCAGTTCACGGACCCGGCGCCGGGCCGCGGCCCGGTCCACCAGGCCGAAGCGGCGCGGCTCGGCCCGGTAGACGACGTTCTCGGCGACCGTCAGTGAGTCGAACAGCTTGAAACTCTGGTGGACCATGCCGAGCCCGGCGGCCATCGCGGCACCCGGGCTCCCGAAGGACACCTCGGCGCCGTCGATACGGATCGAGCCCGCGTCCGGCCGCTCCATCCCGTACAGGACGGACATCAGCGTCGACTTGCCCGCGCCGTTCTCGCCCATCAGCGCGTGGATCTCACCGCGCCGGACCGTCAGATCGACCGCGTCGTTGGCGAGGGTGCCGGGGAAACGCTTGGTGATGCCGCGCAGTTCGACGGCCGGGGGCAGTCCGGCGGCGGGTGCCGGCCCGGCCGCGGGCGTCAGTGCTCGGGAGTCCGCGCCGCCGCCCGCCGCCGGTATGTCACTTGGCGGCCGGGTCATCGACCGTCAGCTCTCCGGACACGATCTGGTCGCGCAGCGCCTCGACCTTCTTCAGCACGTCCTTGTGGTCGGCGATCACGCACTTCGACGCGTCCACACCGTCCTCAAGGCCGGTCAGGCTGATGCCGCCCTCCTTGAGGCCGTACGAGACGGTCTTGCCCGCCTTGCCGGCCAGGACCTGCTCGATGCCCTCCTGCACGGCGACATCGGTCTTCTTGATCACGTTGTCGACGACGGTGCCGGGAGCGGCCGTGCACTGGTTGACGTCCACGCCGTACGCGTACGCCTTCTTCGCCTTGGCCGCCTCGAAGACGCCGTAGTTGCCTGCCGCGGCTGCCGCCATGATCTGGTCGGTGCCCTTGGCGAGCAGCGAGTTCGCCTGCTCCTTGGCGCGCGCCGAGTCGTCGAACGGCGACTGCCCGCCGACGAAGCGGGTGCTCGCGGACGCCTTCGGGGCGGCCTTCTCCGCGCCGGCCGCGAACGGGTCGCTGTAGCGCCGGAACTGGCCGGTGTCGAGTACGACGACCGCGCCGACCTTGCCGTTCTCGCTGAGCAGCCCGGCCTCCGCACCCGCCAGGTAGACACCCTCGTGCTCACGGAAGACGGCGCAGCTCACGTTCTTGAACGTCTTCTCCGTGCAGGCGTCGACCATCAGGAACTGCTGCTTCGGGTGCGCCTCGGCCTGCTGCGCGACCACGTCGGCGAACTCGAAACCGACCAGCACGACGACGTCGGGCGCGGCGTCGACCGCGGCCTGCACGTTCTGCTGCTGCGAGGCGCCGTCGGTGGACTGGTAGACCTTCTGCGTCCCGTCGTGCGCCTTCGCCGCCGCCTTCACCCCGTCGACCGCCAGCTTCAGGAACTGGTTCTGGCCCACCGCGTCCGGCGTCACCAGCGTGAACGACGTGCCGTCGCCCTTGGCACCGGCCGAGGAACCGTCGTCCTTCGCGGCGGCGTTGCAGCCGGTCGCGGCCACGGCCAGCAGCACGCTGCCGGAGGCGACGGCGGCGAGCCGCAGCGAGCGGGGTCTACGGATACGGGTACGAGGCATGGGACCGGCCTTCCGTGAAGGTGCGTGCGGCGGTGCGCGCTCAAGCACAAACGCTGAGAGGTGAGGTGGAACCAGGGGTGGCACGGGGGGACACCGGAACGGAGCCGGTGTCTCGGCGGTCAGCGTCGACAGCCGTCGCTTGCACAGCGGCCGTGGTCGAGGAAGCGGCGCATCGTCAGCAGCACACGTCCTCCAACACATCGGCCCTCAGGGCTGCGGGTGCTGGACTCTAACACCGGTTTCCGGACACCCGCTCATCTGTCTCGAACTGTGGTTCTTCGAGGTCATGTACGGTGTCGCGCATCTTCGGAACTTCAGGAGTGCCCCGCTATGCCCCAGGAACTGCGCGCTGTCGACTGGACCGGAAACAGCCTCGCGCTCATCGACCAGACCGTCCTCCCGCAGCGCACCGAGACCCGTCACATCCGTGACGTGGACGGCCTGGTGGACGCGATCCGGCGGCTCGTCGTCCGCGGGGCGCCCGCGATCGGGGCGGCCGGCGCGTACGGGGTGGCGCTCGCGATGCTCCAGGGCGAGCGCGAGGGATGGTCGCGCGAACAGGTCCTCACGGCCGTCGCGCGCATCCGCGAAGCCCGACCCACCGCGGTGAACCTGATGGTGTGCGTCGACCGGGTGCTGACCCGCTTCGACGACGGCCTCGACGCGGTGCTCGCGGAGGCGGCGGCCGTCCAGCGCGAGGACGTGGCGGCGAACCGGGCGATGGGCGCGTTCGGGGCGGACTGGCTGCTCAAGCGCGTCGGCGTGGACCGGCCGCTGCGCGTGCTGACCCACTGCAACACCGGGGCGCTCGCCACGGCCGGGTGGGGCACGGCGCTCGGCGTCATCCGCGAACTGCACGCCAGGGGAGCCCTTGAGGTGGTGTACGCCGACGAGACGCGCCCCCTGCTGCAGGGCTCGCGCCTCACCGCCTGGGAACTGGTCCAGGAGGGCATCCCGCACTTCGTCCAGGCGGACGGGGCGGCGGCCGGGACGATCCTGCGCGGCGAGGTGGACGCGGCGATCGTCGGGGCCGACCGGATCGCGGCGAACGGGGACACGGCGAACAAGGTCGGCACGGTGGGGGTCGCACTGGCGTGCGCGGATGCGGGGGTGCCGTTCCTGGTGGCCGCGCCCACGACGACGGTCGATGTGGCGACGGCCACGGGGGCCGACATCCACATCGAACTGCGGGACGAGTCCGAGGTCCTGGAGTGGTCGGGCATCCGCACGGCCCCCGCCGGCTCCCGCGGCCACAATCCGGCGTTCGACGTCACGCCTGGCCGCCTGGTGACGGGGCTGGTCACGGAGCGGGGCGTACTGGAGGTCTCGGCGGGGGAGCTACCTGGAGCCCGGCTCAGGTAGACCGCTCTCCCAGACGGGGCGCCGTCTGCGGCCGCGGCCCACACGCGCCTGCGGCCCGGCGGGGACCGCGCCCCTGGCGGGGCGTCGGCTTGGGCCTGTTGTCGGCTGCGGGTCCGGTGGGGGCTTGTCGCGCAGTTCCCCGCGCCCCTCAAAAGCGGGGCTGCGCCCCAGCTTTTGCCTTTAGGGGCGCGGGGAACCGGACCCGCAGTGGACCTACAACAACCAGTGCCCCGCAAGCGCTGCAGGCGGACGCACACCCCAACGCCCCAAAGGGGCGCGAGGAACGGCGCGGCCCACCCCCACCGACCCGCAGCCGACGGGCGACCTGGGCCCCAAAGGGGCGCGGGGAACGGCGCGGCCCACCCCCACCGGCTCGCAGCCGGCGAGCGACCTCGGCGATGAAGGGGCGCGGGGAACGGCGCGGCCCACCCCCACCGACCCGCAGCCGGCGAGCGACCTCGGCAGTGAAGGGGCGCGGGGAACTGCGCGGCCAGCCCCCACCCAGCCGCAGCCGGACAAAGCCCCCCTCAGCCGCGCGTACCCGTGAGTTCGAGTTCCAGCAGCCACTCCACCACCTCGGTGTGATGCCGTGCCTGCCGAGGCGAGTCCCCCCACACATACAAACCGTGGCCCGCCACGACAACCGCCGGCATCCGCGAATCCCGCGCACCCTCCAGCCGGTCCCCGAGCACCGTCATGTCCTGACTGTTGGCGATGACGGGCAGCGTGACCTCCACGTCATGCGCCGGCACCCCGACCCCCTTCAGCATCTCCAGATCGGACAGCACGATCCCGCCGGGCGACCGCCGCCCCAGCGCGACGGACGCCACCGTGTGCACA
Organism: Streptomyces sp. NPDC060205; assembly: GCF_042728395.1. Classification (NCBI taxonomy): domain Bacteria; kingdom Bacillati; phylum Actinomycetota; class Actinomycetes; order Kitasatosporales; family Streptomycetaceae; genus Streptomyces; species Streptomyces sp. NPDC060205. The sequence continues at coordinate 10,369 of NZ_JBHWZP010000116.1, read as the reverse complement.
TGCACCACCGCACCCGCCCCGGTCAGCGCCGCCACCCGCGCATGCAGCGCCGCCTCGGCGGACGGCTTGCCGCCGCTCACCGCGGAGCCCTCACCGTCGACCAGTACGACGTCCGCAGGGGTCAGTTCACCCTTGTCGTGACCGCTCGCCGTCACCGCGAGCCGCAGCGGATCGCGGGAGAGCACCACGGACAGGTTCCCGGAGGTACCACGCATCCAGCCGAAGGACGCGAAACGGGCGGACTCGGCCGCGAGGACGGCCCCCGCCTCCTCCAGTTCCAGCGTGCTGACGTCCGTGCTCACGTGGTGCTCCCTGAAGTACTGGCGACGGCACCGCCACCGGTGCCGCCGATGATCTCGATCTCGTCGAACGACCCCGCCTGCGCGTGGTCACCGACGCCCTGCTCGTAGTACGGCTCCCCGGCCCGCCTGATCCCCACGGCGTGCCACCCCGCCGCGACGGCCGCGTCCAGCTCGCCCGGCCGGTCGGACAGGAAGAGGAGGCGCCCGGCCTCCGTACCGGTCGCCGCGGCGATCCGCCGGTACGACTCCGGCTCCTGCTTGGGCCCCGCGTTCTCTGTGTCGTACAGCCCGTCGACGAGCGGCAGCAGATCACCGTCGGGGCTGCTCGCGAACCACGCGCGCTGCGCGGCCACGGACCCGGACGAGTACACGTGCAGCCGTACGCCGGCCAGGTGCCACCGCCGCAGCACCGGCACCACGTCGTCGTAGAAGTGCGAGACGAGGTCGCCCCGGGCGAACCCCTCGGACCAGATGAGGCCCTGAAGGGTCTTCAGGGGCGTCGCCTTCACATCCCCGTCGAGCCACTCGTTCAGCGCCTTCTCGACCCGTACGGAGTCGGCGTCGGGTTCGCCCAGCAGCTCACGCACCTGGGCGATCGCCCGCCGTACCTCCGGATCGTCGCCCCGCTCCGCCAGCAGCGCCCCGAACCGGGAGCGCGAGTAGGGGTAGAGCACGTCGACGACGAAACCGGTGGCGCTCGTGGTGCCCTCGATGTCGAGCACCACGGCGTCCACGTCGAACGACGGCCGCAGGCTCACGCCGCGGCCCGGTCCTGCTCGTACCCCGCCGCGATGGTGTCGTAGTCGGGGAAGCGGCCGGCGATCGTGGAGCCGGTGAAGCTGCCGATCCAGCCGTCCTCCTCGTGGAAGAAGCGGATCGCGGTGAACGCCGGCGAGGTCCCCATGTCGAACCAGTGCGTCGTGCCGCGCGGCACGCCCAGCAGGTCGCCCTTCTCGCAGAACACGGCGTGCACCTCGCCGTTCACGTGGAGGTAGAAGATCCCGGAGCCCGCGACGAAGAACCGGACCTCGTCATCGTCGTCGTGCGTGTGCTCCTGGAGGAACTTCTCCCGCGCGGCCTTCGCCTTCGCCGGGAACTCCGGGTCGTCGCTCGGGTGCAGCCCGAGGACATCGACCGTGGTGAAGCCCTCCTCGGCGTTCAGCTTGTCGATCTCCGGGCCGTACGCGGCGAAGACGGTCTCGGTGTCGGCGTCCGCGGGAACGTCCTCGCGGACCGGCCACTGCTCGTAGCGCACCCCGAGCGGAGCGAGCGCGGCGGCGATCTCGGCGGGCTCGGAGGTGCGGCGCACCGTCGTCTCGGGTCCGGACTCGGGCCACGTGGTCAGCAGGGTCATGAGAGCAACTCCAGGAGTGGGAAGGGACGGTGGAGGGCGGTGGGCGTCCGTCCGGCCGTCCGGATACTGGACAGGCAGCCGGACCGGCCCGATCGCGGGCGCCTCGGGCCGCGCGGCGGGCGACGGCTCGTGCAGGGGATCCCGACATCGGGATCCGGACCCGTGATCAGCCGCGACACACCGCGCCGGTACAGCGGTGTGTCGCTGTCGCGCCTGGTGTCGCCATTGGAGACCTCACTGTCCCGGGTCGGGTGCCGGTCCCGAGATCGTAACTCCCGACCGGCGGTCGGCCGAGTGTGACGAAGTTGTTGTCTCAACCACTGAGAATGCGGTCCCAAAACTTTGACGGCTGGCTGGAAACGTTCTCATCATCTGCGTATGAAGACGCTGCTGCTCGTGCGGCGGCTGTACGTGGACTTGCTCCGGTCGACCACAGCCCGCTGTCGCTGACCCGCCCGCGGCCCTGGCCTGAATCGGCCCCCGCCCGGCGCTCCGGACCGGCACCCCCGCACTCCGCACGCCCTCTTCTCCCCTTCCGCGCACCGCCCCTGGAGCCGTCATGCCCCGTACCCGCCTGCCTCGTACCCGTCTGTCCCGTACCCGCCCGTCCCGTACGCGTCTGCCGTTCGCCGCGCTCTCCCTGGCCTCCGCCTGTGCCCTCCTGGTCGCCGGCTGCTCGCAGTCGTCGGACGCCTCGGAGAAGGCAGGCGACAGCGCCGCCCCGGCCGCGACCGCCACCGGGAAGAAGCCCGCGCCGTTCAGCGACGGCAAGGTCAAGGTCGCGCTGGTCCGGCAGAGCGGCGCCGGCGACTACTTCGAGCAGTGGGGCAACGGGGCCAAGGCCCAGGCCAAGGCACTCGGCATCGACCTGACGGTGTACGACGCCCAGGCGGACAACGCCAAGCAGGCCACCGACCTCTCCTCGGCCATCAACTCCGGCGCGAAGACGATCATCGTCGACCACGGTTTCCCCGCCACGATCCAGCCGGAGATCGACAAGGCGGTGAAGAAGGGCATCAAGGTCGTCGTCTACGACGTGGAGACCACGAACAAGTCGGTCGTCAGCACCAAGCAGGACGACGCCAGCATGGCCCAGGCCGTCCTCGACGTGATGGGCGACGAACTCGGCAAGGACGCCAAGGTCGGCTACGTCAACGTCGCCGGGTACGCGGCCCTCGACAAGCGCGACAGCGTCTGGAAGAAGACGGCCGACGCCAACGGCTGGAAGCAGGCGTTCAAGGTCGGCAAGGTCACCGACTCCACGGCCACCGACAACGTGCCCCTGGTCAGCGCCGCGCTCACCCAGCACCCGGACGTGGCGGGCGTCTTCGCCCCCTACGACGAACTCGCCAAGGGCACCGTCCTCGCCGTCCAGAACAAGAAGCTCCAGGGCAAGGTGAAGGTCTTCGGCGCGGACGTCTCCAACGCCGACATCCAGAACATGACCGCCAAGGGCAGCCCCTGGGTGGCCACCGCGGGCACCGACCCCTCGGCGGTCGGCGCCGCCGTCGTACGGACCGCGGCCCTGGAACTGGCCGGGCAGCTGAACAAGACCTCGGTCGAGTTCCCGGCCGTCGCGATCACCCAGTCCTTCCTGAAGAGCAAGAACATCGCGAACATGGACCAGCTGCGCGAGGCGCTGCCCGCGCTGAACCTCGCCAAGGTCAGCACGGCCGACTGGATCCCCAATGTCGCCCACTGACACCGGCACCCGTGGGCCCGCCCCGTCCGCCCCGCCCGCCGCGGTGAGCCTGCGCGGCGTCGGTATGGCCTTCGGCGGGAAGACGGTCCTGGAGTCCGTCTCACTGGACATCGCGCCCGGCAGCGTCGTCGCGCTGCTCGGCGCCAACGGCGCGGGCAAGTCCACCCTGATCAAGATCCTCTCCGGGGTGCACACCGACCACAGCGGCCAGGTCGAGGTGAACGGCGAGAGCGCCGCACTCCGGTCCCCGCTCGCCGCGCGCCAGCTGGGCATCCAGACCGTGCACCAGCGCATCGGCGAGGGGATCGTCCCCGGCCTCACCGTCGCCGAGAACCTCGTCTTCGAAGAGCTGGCCCAGCGTCGCGGCAACCCGTTCCTCGACGGACGCAGGCTGCTGGCCCGCGCCCGGGAGATCCAGTCGGCGCTCGACCTCGGCTGGAGCGACCAGGTCCTCAGGCGGGACGTCACCGAACTCGGCCTCTCCGACCGGCAGCTGCTCATCCTGGCCCGCGCCCTCGCGACCAGCCCCCGCCTCCTCGTCCTCGACGAGCCGACCTCCGCGCTCTCCGCCGCCGAGGCCGAGCGCCTGTTCGCACTCGTCGAGCGGATGCGGGACGACGGCATCGCCGTCCTGTACGTCTCCCACCGCCTCGGCGAGATCGACGCGCTCGCGGACCGGCTGGTCGTCCTGCGGGACGGCCGTCTCACCGAGGACCAGGCCAAGCCCTTCGACTGGGACCGCGCCCTGCGCGCCATGCTCGCCCAGGCCCAGGGCGCGCAGACGGCCCGCCCGGCGGACGCCAAGCAGGCCCCGGGCGCCGATGCGGGCACGGGGTCCGGCTCCGGGGCAGGGTCAGGCTCCGGCTCCGGCTCCGGTGAGATCGCCGTCTCACTCAAGGGCGTACCGCTGCTCCCCGGCCACACCCCCCAGGACCTCGACCTCAGAGCGGGCGAAGTCACCGGCGTGGTCGGTCTCCTGGGCGCGGGCAAGACCGAACTGGCCCGCGGCCTCTTCGGCGCGGAGCCGTTCGCGACCGGAACCGTCGAACTGGACGGCAGGCCCTACGCGCCGCGCCGCCCCGCCGACGCGATCCGCCGGGGTGTGCACCTGGTCCCCGAGGACCGGCACGCCGACGCGCTGGTCCCCGGCTGGTCGCTGGCCCAGAACGTCTCCCTGCCGTTCCTGCGCTCCCTGTCCACGGCCGGGCTCGTGAACCGGCGCAGGGAGAACGCCCTCGGCCGCGACACCATCGAGCAGCTCGGTGTCGTCGCCCGCGACGAGCACAGCACGGTGGAGGAGCTGTCCGGCGGCAACCAGCAGAAGATCGTCGTCGGCCGCTGGCTCGCCGAGACACCCCGTGTCCTCATCCTGGACGAGCCGTTCCGAGGGGTAGACATCGGTGCCCGTCGTGACATCGGCCGCCGAGCCCGCGCCCTGGCCGCCGAGGGCGCCGCGGTCCTCGTCCTGTCCGCCGACGTGGACGAGGTCCTGGAGGTCGCCGACCGGGTCGTCGTCCTGGCCGCGGGCGAGATCCACCTGGACGCGTACGGCGAGGACGCGGAGCGCGACCGCGTCATCCGGACCATCTCGGCGTCCGTCTGATGCCGGCCACCCACGAAGCCATACCGGCCACTCACGAACCCATACCGGGAACACCGCAAACACCGGGCACACGGGGAACACGGGGAAGTACGACATGACCACCACCCAGAGCACCGAGGTGCCGACCAAGGCGGCCCTGCCGCCCGCGACCTCCCCGGCCCTGCGGATCCAGAGCGCCGTCATCAAGTACGGCTTCATCTTCGTCACCGTCACGCTCTTCGCGTACTTCGCGCTCAGCGAGCCGTCCTTCCGCGACTCCGCGACACTCCTGGACACCCTCCGGTACGTGTCCGTCGCCGCGATCCTCGGCCTGGGCGTCACCCTCACCATGGCGGTGGGCGGCATCGACATGTCGGTCGGCGCCGTCGCGGGGCTCGGCGTCACGGTCGCCGCGAAGACGATGGTCTCGTACAACCAGGTCGGACTCGTGGCGATCCTCGCCGTGATCGCGGCGGGCGCGCTGGCCGGGCTGCTCAACGCCCTGCTGATCGTGGTCCTCAAGATCCCCGACATGCTGGCCACCCTCGGCACCATGTTCGTGATCCAGGGCACCAAACTCGTCCTGGTCGACGGCCAGTCCATCACCCCCGGCATGACCCAGGCGGACGGCTCCACCGCGCCGGGGAAGTTCACCGAGGGCTTTCTGCGCATCGACCGCGGCACGGTCCTCGGCATCCCCGTCTCGGTGCTGATCTTCGGCGCGCTCACGGTCGTCGCCTGGGTGTTCCTCGCCCGCACCCGCTGGGGCCGCGTCCTGTACGCGATCGGCGCGAACCCGGAAGCCTCCCGGCTGGCCGGCATCCGGGTCGGCGCCTACCGGGCCCTGGCGTACGTCCTGTCCGGCGTCCTCGCCTCCATCGGCGGCCTCATCCTGGCCTCCCGTATCGGCCAGGGGGACGTCTCGGCGGGCACCTCCCAGCTCCTGGAGGCGGTGGCCGTCGCCCTGGTCGGCACCTCCGTCCTCGGCCGGGGCCGCCCGAACGTCTGGGGCACCGCCCTGGGCGCCGTCCTGATCGGCATCATCACGACCGGTCTGACCATCAAGGGCCTGCCGTACTACACGCAGGACGTCGTCGAGGGCGCGGTCCTCATCCTCGCCCTGATCTTCAGCTTCACCCTGTCCAAGCGCCGCACCGCATAAGGGAGTTCACAGTTCTCATGGGCTACCGCATCCTGGAGACCGAGGACGTGCCCGCGTACCTGCGCGAGCGCGGCCACTGGGACGACCTGGCGGACATCCAGGTCCGCGAGGTCTCCGACGGCAACATGAACCGCGTGTTCCTCGCCTCGAACGGCGCCGGCACCCGCGGCCTCGCCGTCAAGCAGGCCCTGCCCTGGGTGCGGGTCGCGGGCCCCTCCTGGCCGATGAGCCCCGAACGCGCCGACGCCGAGGCCCGCGCGTACGAGCAGGTCGCCAGGGTCGCCCCCGACAAGATCCCGGCGATCCACGGCTACGACCCCGGCCACCACGCCCTCGTCATGGAGGACATGTCCGACCTGAAGGTCCTGCGCACGGTCCTCAACGAGGGTGCCTCCTACGGCCCGGACACCTCACGCAGGATCGGCGAGTTCGTCGCCCAGCTCACCTTCGCCACCAGCGACTTCGGCATGCCGTCCGCCGAACGCAAGGCGCTGCTCGCCGCCTCCGTCAGCCCTGAGCTGTGCAAGATCACCGAGGATGTCGTCCTCTCCGAGCCCTACATCGAGCACGAGCACAACCACTGGCTCCCCGAACTCGACGACCTGGCCGCCGAGTTCCGCGCCGACACCCGGCTGCGCACCGAGGTCGCCGACCTCCGCCACACCTTCATGACGTCCGCGCAGGCCCTGCTCCACGGTGACCTGCACACCGGCAGCGTGATGGTCGGCGAACGCGACGGCACTCCCGTGATCCGGGTCTTCGACCCCGAGTTCTCCTTCGTCGGCCCGATCGGCTACGACCTCGGCCTGTACTGGGCCAACGTCCTCGTCGCCGCCGCCCGGGCCCGGGCTCTCGGCACGGTCACCGACCACGCCGCCCAACTGCGCCTGTGCTGGGAAGGGTTCGAGTCCGAGTTCCGCCGCCTGTGGCCGACCCGCGTCGACACCTTCTTCGACGACGCCTACCTCGACCGCTTCCTGCGCCGCGTGTGGACCGACGCGGTCGGCTTCGCGGGCACCGAGATCGTCCGCCGGATCATCGGCTTCGCCCACCTCACCGACCTGACGACCCTGCCCGACCCGGTCCCCGCCTCCCGCGCCACCCTCCGGCTCGGACGGCAACTCATCCTCCGCCGGACGGAGTTGCACCGCCCGGAGGACGTCGAAGACGTCCAGAACACCGGGAACACCACCGAGAACACCGTCAGCAGGGACAGCAGCACCGGCAGCAGCGGCAGCTTCAGGGCATCGCAGGTGTGAACGAGCCAACACGTGTGCCGATGCTGTGAGTTCGCAGGACGGACAGCATGCGCACGGTGACAATCTGCTCATGGAAACGCTACGGGGCGGACAGGACGAGTGGAGACCACCGTCCGAGGTGCGCAACATCGTGCGCGACAGCACGATCGAGTACCTCGTCCAGGCCGGCTGGATCCAGGGCGACCTGGTCGTCAACCTGCCGCCGCCGCGCGAGCCCGTCGACACCGCGGCCGAGGAACTGGCCCGCTCCGTACGCGCCCAGTGGTCGGCGGAGGTGGCCGCCTGGGAACTCGGCGACATCGAGGGCCCGCTCGCCGTGCGCTGGCTCGCCCGCTGGGGAGCCACGGCCCCCACCGACAGCACGGCCCCGGCCGGCGGCACAGCGTCGGCCGTGGACGCCATCGCGCCACGGCCCGCACGCAGTGACCGGCTCGGCGCCGTCGCGGACACCCTGCTCGGCCTGGACACGCGACGCCTCCTCGTGCTCGGCGGCCCCGGCTCCGGCAAGTCGACCCTGCTCGCCATGACCGTCGTCCTGCTCGCCACCCGCCACCTGGGCGATGTGACCCGCCGCGTGCCCGGCGACCGGGGCGTACCCGTCCCGCTGCTCCTCTCCCTGGAGTCGTGGGACGCGGAGAGCGTGGGCCTGCGCGACTGGCTGGTCGCCCGGCTCACCGAGGACCACCCCGGGCTGCCCCGGGTGGCCGGCGCGCATCCCGCCCGCCGCCTCGTACGCGACGGCCGCGTCCTGCCCGTACTCGACGGCCTCGACGAACTGCCCGACCACCGCAGGGCCGCCGTGGTCCGCGAACTGAACGCCGTACCGAGGGAGTTGGGCTTCGTCCTGGCCTCCCGGACCCAGGAGTACCGGTCGCTCGACGTCAGGGTCGTGGGTGCCTCGGACATCGAGGCCCTGCCGGTGAGCCCGCGCGACGCCGCAGTCCATCTGCTGCGGACGGCCGACCGGGCCCGGCACGAACAGTGGGGCCCGGTCCTCGACGAACTCGCCGACCACCCCGAAGGGCCCCTCGGCCAGGCCCTCTCCACGCCGCTGATGATCTGGCTCGCCCGGCGCGCCCACCGGCCGGCCCACACCGACCCGGGCCGCCTCGCCGACCGCGCCCGGCTGCCCACCCGGGAGGCCGTCGAGAGCCACCTGATGGACACGGTGATCCCGGCCGCCTTCGCACCCCGCGCCCACGACAGCGAGCGGCTGCACGCGCCGGGCCAGTGGAACCCCACCCGCGCCCGGGGCTGGCTCGCGTTCCTCGCCCGCGAGCTGGAACGCCACCGCACCGGCGAGTTCGCCTGGTGGCGGCTGAACCGGGCCAGGGCGGCACGGCTGCTCGCGATACCGACCCTGGTGGCCCTGTGCGTCGTGCTCGCCGAGTCGATGATGGCCGTGGTGACCCGCGTGGAGGACACCTACAGCGAGTCGCCGCAACTGAACATCGACCTGTTCGACCGCAACTACCTCTTCGGCGCCGCCGTCATGGCCACCGGCATCCAGCTGACCACGCTCCAGTGGTACGGCGACCGCTTCTGGGAACCGCGCCGCAGGGCCAACCCCTTCAAGGCCGGTGCCGCGCTGCGCTCCGCGACCCGGGGGGCCTCCGTGCGGCGCGCCCTGACCTCGCTCGCCATCCTCGTGGTGCCCGCCGCGTTCTTCCTGCTCACGGCCCAGGGCATGTACCACAGCGAGGCGTTCACGGCGCAGGCCGTCCTCGGCTTCATCCTGCCCGCGCTCGTGATGCTCGTGATCGCCGCGCCCGCCGACACGGTCGACGCGGCGACCCCGGACGAACTCCTGGCGGGCGAGCGCCGCGCGGGCCTGCTCACCCTCGGCGTGGTCGCCCCGCTGATCGGCCTGGGCTCCGCGGCGCACAGTCTGCTGACCGGGCACGGCACCGTCGACTTCTGGGTCGCCTTCGCCAAGGGCATGACGGGCGCGGTGATCGTCCTGGTCGCCGTCAGCCCCTGGTGCCTGTGGGTGGTCTCCAAGGCATGGCTCGCCGTACTCGGCCGGGTGCCGTGGTCCCTCATGGAGTTCCTGCGGGACGCGTACGGCGGGGGACTGCTCCAGCGGTACGGCGGCACGTACCGGTTCCGGCATCTGAGACTGCAGGAACATCTGGCGGGACGTCCGGCCGCCGTGCTCCCGGCGGCCCCGCTCCCGGCCGCCTCCACCGTGGCCGGCCCGAGGCAGCCGTTCACGGTGACCGGACCCCAGCCGCTCCGTCCGCACCGGCCGGAGCCGCGGACGACGCATCCCGCCGTGCCGACGCCCCGGCTCTCCGGGTTCCTCGACCACCCGCCGCCGCTGCACGAACTGCCCGGCTACACCGTCGTGTCCAACGACCACGAGTACGTCGTCGACGCGCGTGACCGGCGCCTGCCGCTCGGGCACTGGCCGCTGTGCGGTCTGTTCATGGTGCTGGCGGCGGTGCGCATGGCCGCGACCGGCAACTGGGACAACGCGATGGGCTGGACCAGCGTGCTGTTCTGGCCCGGCTTCGCCCTGTTCGTCAACGTGGCCGCGCTCCTGCTGCCGAAGATGCGTCTGACCCTGCGGATCGACCACTGGGGGATCACCGCGTCGAAGGGGCGGCATCGTGCGGCGTACGCCTGGCAGGACGTGCTCGCCGTCCGCGTCCGGCAGGTGTACGTCCGGGGGCGCAACCAGCGGGTGTACGGGCCGCACGTACGGTTGCGGCCGGGTGCGGCGGAGCCGCCGCGGATGTTCCGGGGGCGGGACGGGTGGTTCCTGGTGATGGCGCTGCACGTGCGCGAGGCCATGCCGCCGGATCTCACCGACGCGCTCGCCCGCCTGTCGGGCGGCCGCTGGCAGCCGTGAGCACCCCGCTGCGCCCCGTCTGTGACCGGCCGCGCAGTTCCCCGCGCCCCTGAGGACGACGTCCGCCCGCGGGCCGGTTGGGGGTTGGCCGCGCAGTTCCCCGCGCCCCTAAAGGCAAAGGCAAAAGACTGCGCAGTTCCCCGCGCCCCTGGGT
>NZ_JBHWZP010000115.1:0-25493 GCF_042728395.1 Streptomyces sp. NPDC060205 | reverse complement strand
CCTTTTTAGGGGCGCGGGGAACGGCGCAATCTTTTGCCTTTAAGGGGCGCGGGGAACGGCGCAGTCTTTTAGGGGCGCGGGGAACTGCGCGACCAGCCCCGACGGACCCGCACGTCACCACCCCCGGCCCCCCCCCCCCCCCCTCCTGGCAAACTGGTGCACGTGAGCAGCGACGGAACACAGGACAGCCCCTTCCAGCACGAACGCACCCCCCGCGACGACGCACCGCAGTTCGTACTGCCCCTGGTCGCCCGCATCGAACGCAACGAACCCCCCGCCCGCACGGACGCCCTGGAGACCGCCGCCCGCGCCGTCCTGGTCCTCCTCAGCGACGAGCGCTCGCTCGGTGAGGGCGAGTGGGCGCAGGCCGTCCACGACTGGCAGGACGCCCGCATCCGCAAGGTCGTGCGCCGGGCCCGCGGCGCGGAGTGGCGCCGCGCGGAGGCCCTGCCCGGCATCACCGTCACGGGCAAGTCCGCCGAGGTCCGCGTCTTCCCGCCGGTCCCGCTCGACGGCTGGCCCAAGGACCTGGCCCGCCTCCAGGTCTCCGGCACGGACCTCGACGACCCGGAGGCGCCCGCGGACACCGACGCGGCCACGCCCGTGCTGTGGCTGAGCCCGGACCTGGAGATGTCGGCGGGCAAGGCGATGGCCCAGGCGGGCCACGGCGCCCAGCTGGCCTGGTGGGAGCTGTCCGGCGAGGACCGCACGGCCTGGCGCGAAGCCGGCTTCCCCCTCGCCGTCCGCACGGCGGAGCCCGGCCACTGGGAGCAACTGGTCACGAGCGGCCTGCCGTTGGTCCGCGACGCCGGCTTCACGGAGATCGCCCCGGGCTCCTGCACGGTGGTCGCCGACCACCCGGCACTGCGCCTTGACCGGCGGTAGGCGACTGCCGGGGCGGGGGCGCGGCGCAGGCGCGGCGCAGGCGCGGCGCGGGACTGTGGCTCAGCCGTGTGAGGTCTGTGACACAGCAGACACGAACCATTGAACATGCCCGCCGTCCCGTCCGTATCTTCTGGCGCTGGCCAAGTACAGATTCCCAACGACCAGTTGGTAAAAATCCGGAGGCACCTGTGCGGCGTATCAACGGTACGGCCCTCGTCATCGTGGCACTCGTCGGAACGCTCGGCGCGCTCGCGTTCCCCGTGTGGTCGTACGCCGACCGCGCCGGGACGGGACCGGCGAACCTCGCCGCCGGGACCGTACAGACGAAGTGGGGGCCGCTGACCGCCACCGACCGTGACCTGATCGTCCGGGTGCGGCTGGCGGGCCTGTGGGAGCTGCCCGCCGGGCAGCAGGCCCTCGAACGCAGTCCCAGTCCGGCGATGAAGGAGGCCGCCGACCACCTGATCGTCGGTCACACCGACCTCGACAAGCGGGTGCGGGGGGTCGCGCGGGATCTCGGCGTCGAGCTGCCGAACCAGCCGAACGAGCAGCAGCAGGGCTGGCTGCAGCAGATGACCAACGCGAGCGACGCTGACTACCCCAAGGTGTGGGCGAACCTGCTGCGCTCCGCGCACGGCAAGATCTTCCCGGCGATCGGCGCGGTACGGAACCAGACGCGCAACACGCTGGTGCGGCAGCTCGCCTCGGACGCCAACCAGACCGTGCTCGACCACATCACGATTCTGGAGAAGACCGGCAACGTCGACTTCGAGGCGATCGCCAACGACTCGGTGGTCGGAGCAACGGCCAGCCCGACCGGCCCGGCGGCGCCGGTTCCCGGAGTGGTGCCCAGTTCGGCGCCGCCCGCCGAGGCGACCGGTGACATCAACACCACGTCACGGCCCTCCCCCGGGGCCCCGGGCACGGTCAACACCAACCGCCCCGACCCCGAGGACCCGGACGCCACCCCCTCGTCGTAGTGACGTCGTAGTGACGGCCGGAACCTCAAATGTTGCTCTGAACGTCCCCGCCGATGGGTTCGGCCCCGCCTGACGGGGCCATCACCCCGTCACGCCGGAACACAGGTCCGTCGAAGGAGACGCGCAAGGTCCTGGTGAAGTCGTGGTGGAGGAGCGGAGGGGACGATGAAGAACCTGGGTACGGGAATCGGGTGGCGGCCGGAGATCGCCGAGGCCGTGGAGCGCATGCCCGGCATCGACTGGGTCGAGGCCGTCGCCGAGAACATCTGCCCCGGGCACCTCCCCGAATCGCTGGTGCGGCTGCGGGAGCGCGGGGTGACCGTGGTCCCGCACGGGGTGTCGCTCGGGCTCGGCGGCGCCGACCGCCCCGCCGAAGAGAAACTCGCCGATCTGGCGGCCCGCGCCGAGGCGCTCGGCTCCCCGCTGGTCACCGAGCACATCGCGTTCGTCCGGGCGGGCGGGCCGCTGACCGCCTCGCCGCTCCTGGAGGCCGGACACCTGCTGCCCGTCCCCCGCACCCGCGACGCCCTCGACGTCCTGTGCGAGAACGTCCGGATCGCCCAGGACGCGCTGCCCGTGCCGCTCGCGGTGGAGAACATCGCGGCGCTGATCTGCTGGCCGGGCGAGGAGATGACCGAGGGCCAGTTCCTGTACGACCTGGTCGACCGTACCGGCGTACGCCTGCTCATCGACGTGGCCAACCTCCACACCAACCACGTCAACCGGGGCGAGGACCCGGCCAAGGCGCTCGACGAACTGCCCGTCGAGGCCATCGCGTACGTCCATGTCGCCGGCGGTTTCGAACGGGACGGCGTCTGGCACGACAGCCACGCGCACGCCGTGCCCCCGGCGGTCCTCGACGTGCTCGCCGAGCTGGCCTCCCGCGTCCGCCCGCCGGGTGTGCTCCTGGAGCGCGACGAGAACTTCCCCGAACCGGCCGAGCTGGAACGCGAACTGCTCACGATCCGCGAGACGGTCGAGAAGGCCGCAGCGCCCTCGAAGGAGGCCGGCGACGGCCCGGCTGCCGTCGTGGCGCACGAGGCCCACGAGCCCGGGGCACAGGCGCCCACCGGCCCCGCCCGGCAGCGGCTCGCCCTCGCGCAGGCCGCCCTGCTGTCCGCGCTCGTCGCGGGGACGCCCGTGCCCGAGGGGTTCGACCGGACCCGGCTGGCCGTGCAGGCCCGGGCGCTGGCCGGGAAGCGGGCCGATGTCGTGGCCAAGGTCGCCCCCGAGTTGCCGGAGATCCTGGCCGAGGCGTACCGCAAGGCGTTCCTGGCGTACGCGCACGGCCACCCGATGACCGACGGCTACCGCCGGGACGCGCTGGACTTCGCCGAGCACCTGCTGTTCGAGGGGCGTCTGCGGGACCCGGCCGTGCGGCGCGCGCTGAGCGACTGGTGGCTGGAGCGTTCGGGCCCGGAGCCGCTGTCGCAGCGCCCGGCGGCCCGGCTGGCACGCGCCACGCGCCGGGTGCTGCTGAGGCGTTGAGAACCGGTCGGCGGGCGGCGTAGAAGGCCCTCGCCGCCCGTGACGTCGCTCACCCGGGCGACAGCCGTACCCGGTGTGTCCAAGAACGCGGGCCCCGTGCCTGCTCAGCGCCGCCGCGCGGCGACCGGTCCGCGCGGGCCCGCACCCAGCCGGCACACAGCGCATCCCGTACGGGCCTGACGCGGGCCGGGCCCGGACGACCGCCCGGCGCGGCCCACCGCACCGCCCCCGCCTGCGGAGACACCGATCCCGCCGGTCCAGGTAGGCCCGTTCGGCCCGCCTACTGCATTCGTCCAAACCCGTACCACAGTTGGCGTACGCGACGAAGTAATATGCCAACCTCCATCAGAAGCGCACTAACGTGCGGTGCCGCAACAGGAGGCACCATGCGATCCATCGACGGCCGCGGACTGTTCACCGGCACCGGGCTCATCATCGCGGGACTGACGACGACCCTCGTGGCGCTCGTCTTCCCGATCTGGTCGTACGCGGACCGGTCGGGCACGGGCGTGGACACCCTGAACGCCGAGAGCGTGTCGACGAGCTTCGGACCGCTGTCCGCGCAGGACCGGGAGTTCGTCACGAAGGTCCGGCTCGCGGGCCTGTGGGAGCTGCCCGCCGGACAGCAGGCCGAGGAACGCGGCACCACCAAGGCCGTACGGACGGCGGGCGAGCACCTCGTCGAGGGCCATACGTTCCTGGACGCGCGCGTACGCGCCGTGGCCGCCCGGCTCGGCCTCGAACTGCCCAACCAGCCCAGCGAACAGCAGCGCGGCTGGCTCGCCACGCTGAGCGCGGCACGGGGCAGGGAGTACGACCGGCAGTTCGCGAACATCCTCCGCGCCGCGCACGGCAAGGTGTTCGGCCTGGTCGCGCAGATCCGCGCGAACACCCGCAACTCACTCGTCCGCGATCTCGCCGACGACGCGAACACGACGGTGCTGGACCACATCACGGTCCTGGAGGCGACCGGTCTGGTCGACTTCGACGCCCTGGCCCGCGACGCGGCCTCCGCGAGCGCGCCCCCGCTCACCTACTCCCCCGCACCTCCCGGCCCGAAGGCCTCACCCAGTCCCCCCGTGCCCGCCACCCCCACCCCGACCTACTCCCTGCCCCCGGCCGCGACCGCCCCGCCACCCGAGGACCCGGCGGACGGCAGCGACAACAAGTCCCAGTAACCGAAGTACCGTTGACACGAAACGTCACACCATGGCGACGCTTCGTCCACATTGTGAACAAGCCGTGGCGCGGCCGGTCCCGCGTCGCATAGAAATCCGGCATGTTCTGGGTCCTCCTCCTTCTCCTCGCCTGGGCCGTGGCGGGCACGGCCTGTACGCGCCTGTGCCTGGCCTCGGTCCGCGCCGCCGCCGCGGACGACACGCACACGCTCGACGGACGCGGCCTGACGCTCTACGAGGCCGCGTTCCTGTCGGGCGGCCCCGCCCGGGTCGCCGATCTGACGCTCGTGTCGATGGCCCGCCAGCGCCGGCTGCTGCTCGCCCACACCGGCTGGGCGACCGTCGTGGACCCGCGCGGCCGGGACGAGATGGAGCGGTCCGTCCTGGGCGCGATAGGCCCCGACGGACAGTCCCGGATCGCACCGGTCCGTACGACCGCCGCCGCCGCGGAGTCCGTACGCGTGCTCGCCGACCGGCTGGTCGCGGCGGGCCTCGCCGTCCCTGACGGGGCGCGCACCACCGTCGCGGGCGCCGTGCAGCAGGTGCGGTCGGCCGCGGCGGCCGTGCTGGTGCTGGCCGCCGTCGCGCTGCTGATGCCCGCTCAGGCACAGCACGAGCGGGCGCTGGTGGCCGTGTGGTTCACGCTGCCCCTCATCCTCACCATGAGCTGTCTGGCCATCGCGCGGATCGAGGTGCACCCCTACACCCGCTGGGCGTCCCCGGCCGGCCAGCACCTGCTCAGTTCCCTGACCCACCGGGCGGCCCCCGACAGCGACGACCGTACGTACCTCACCACCGTGGCCGTGCGCGGCATCCGCGCGGTCGGCGAACCGAACCTGCGGGCGGCCTTCGGACACCGCGAGCCGCACGCCTGAGCGCTCGGCGGAGGCAGCGTCGTACCTCCGCGGGCAGGTGGGGGCCGGTCGCGCGGTTCCCCGCGCCCTTGCGGGGCGCACGCCGGGTGCGCATCGGAGTCATTGGGCCGACATCCGCGGGCCGGTTCTTTACTTCACCGGACCCCGGACCAAATATCCCTTTTATTACTGTCGTGCGGTGAAGGGAACCCGATGCGAGCTGCCGTCCTCCGCGGAACGGCCGGATCCCTGATCCTGACCGCCGTCGTCGCCGTAGCCGTCGCACCCGCGGAAAGCGCCCGGGCCTCGTCCGGCTGGACCTCGTCCGGCCGGGCCGAGCGGCACGGCACGGCGGTCGCCGCCGAACGGGCCGCCGCCGACGGCATCCGCTTCGGGACGTGTACCGAGGACGAGGACGGCCCGGCCACCCTGCGGTGCGGCACGGTCACGGTCCCGCTCGACTACGCGCACCCCGACGGCGAGCAGATCGAACTGACGGTCAGCCGGGTGCGGGCGACCGGCAAGGACCCCAGGGACCGCAAGCGGTCCGTGCCGCGGCAGGGCGCGCTCGTCTACAACCCCGGCGGTCCCGGCGCGTCCGGCATGTACTTCCCGCTGATCGGCATGATCCCGGAGTGGAAACGCATCGCGTCGGCGTACGACCTCGTCGGGTACGCCCCGCGCGGGGTGGCCCGCTCGGCCCCGCTCTCCTGCCAGGACCCGAAACAGCTCCTGAAGGGGCCCACGCAGTCACCGGCGAACCCCTCGGAGCCGTACAAGGAGGAGCGCGTCGCGCGGGCGAAGGCGTACGCGCGAGGCTGTGTCGAACGGTCGGGCCGCGCGATCAGGCACTACACCTCCCTCAACAACGCCCGCGACCTGGACGTCCTGCGCGCCGCCCTGGGCGAGCGGAAGCTGACCTTCATGGGGGCCTCCTACGGCACGTACTTCGGGGCCCTGTACGCGGAGCTGTTCCCCTCGCACGTACGCCGGATGGTCCTCGACTCGGCCGTGAACCCGGACCCGGCGAAGGTCTGGTACCGCAACAACCTCGACCAGTCGGCCGCCTTCGAGCGCCGCTGGGCCGACTTCCGTACGTGGACGGCCCAGCACGACAAGGTGTATGGGCTGGGCCGCACGGCGGAGGAGGTGCGGCGCAGCTACGAGCGGGTACGGGCGCGGCTCGCGGCGGAGCCCGCGGGCGGCGAGGTCGGACCGGGACAGCTGCACGGCGCGTTCCTGCAGGCCGGGTACTACGACGACTACTGGCCGCAGCGCGCGCAGGCGCTCTCCGCGTATCTGAAGGGCGACCCGAAGCCGCTGATCCGGCAGGCGGCGCCGCACCGGGACGCGGTGGAGGAGCAGGAGAACAGCAAGGCCGTCTACACGGCGATCGAGTGCAACGACGCGCCCTGGCCGCGGTCCTTCCACACCTGGGACCGCGACAACACGCGTCTCGCGCGCGTGGCGCCCTTCGAGACCTGGTCCAACGCGTGGATGAACCTGCCGTGCGCCTACTGGCCGCTGCCGCGGCAACGGCCGCTCGACGTCCGCACGTTCCCCGGTGAGCTGGCGCCCACGCTCGTCCTCGCGGCGGAACGGGACGCGGCGACGCCGTACGCCGGGGCGGTGGAGATGCACCGGCGGCTGGCGGGATCCTCCCTGGTCACGGAGCTGGGGGCCGGGTCGCACGGGATCGCCGGCGGGTCCAACACGTGCGTGAACGCCCACGTGGACGCGTACCTCCTGGAGGGCCGGGTGCCGGCCGCCCGGACGACCTGCGCCCCCCACGAGCCCCCGAAGCCCCGCCAGGGGCTTTAGGGGGCGCGGGGAACTGCGCGGCCCGCCCCCACCGGGGCCGCAGCCGACGCACCACCCCCTGCGGGGGTCCGCCCCGAAGGGGGCGTCGGGCGTATCCCCGCGTCTGCGGACCGGCCGTGGCTGGTCGCGCAGTTCCCCGCGCCCCTTATGGGGCTCAGGCGAGGGACGCGATCAGGTCCGGCAAGGACTTGCGGCGGCCCGTGTAGAACGGGACCTCTTCGCGCACGTGCATGCGCGCCTCCGACGCACGCAGGTGCCGCATGAGGTCCACGATGCGATACAGCTCGTCCGCCTCGAACGCGAGGATCCACTCGTAGTCGCCCAGCGAGAACGAGGCGACCGTGTTGGCCCGCACGTCGGGGTAGCCGCGCGCCATCTTGCCGTGGTCGGCGAGCATCCGCCGCCGGTCCTCGTCCGGCAGCAGGTACCAGTCGTAGGAGCGCACGAACGGATACACGCTGATGTAGTCGCGCGGCGTCTCGTCGGCGAGGAACGCGGGCACGTGCGAGCGGTTGAACTCCGCCGGCCGGTGCAGCGCCATGTTCGACCAGACCGGCTCCAGCGCGCGCCCCAGCTTCGTACGGCGGAAGAGGTTGTACGCCTCCTGCAGCTGGTCGGCGGTCTCGGCGTGCCACCAGACCATGAGGTCGGCGTCGGCGCGCAGCCCCGACACGTCGTACGTGCCGCGGACCGTGACGTCCTTGGCGGCGAGCTGGTCGAACAGTTCCTGGACCTCGTCCGCGTAGCCGGTGCGGTCCTCGGGGAGCACGTCGCGCAGTTTGAACACGGACCAGAGGGTGTAGCGGATGACCTCGTTGAGGTCCTTGGCCTTCTTGCCGGCGTTCGGGGTCCTGGCCGGGCCGGTGATGGGGGCGTCGTCACTCATGGGGCTATTCTCCCGCTCCGCCGTGCAGGCTCTGCACCGGGTGGGCGGTCAGCGCGTCCGTCAGCCGGTCGTCGCCCCGCAGCCGGTCCACGGCGGCGTTCGCGCTCGCGATACAGGCCGGGATGCCCACGCCGTCGTACGCCGCTCCGCACACCGCGAGGCCCGGCACCTTCGCGATGTGTTCGCGGATGCGGGCCACGCGCGCGTGGTGCCCGACCGGGTACTGGGGCAGTCCGTCGTCCCAGCGGGTCACCCGGGTCTCCAGGGGCTCCGCGGTGAGGCCGGTGGCCTCGCGCAGGTCGTGCCGGGACACGTCGACGAGGTCGGCGTCCTCGCGGCCGAGGATCTCCGTCTCCCCGTACCGGCCGACGGAGGTGCGCAGGACGACCGTGTCCGGGTTCTCCTCGGCGATCCAGCCCCATTTCTGGGACGCGAACGTCGACGCCTTGATGGTCCGCCCGTCGACGGGCGGGACCAGGAATCCGCTGCCTTCGGGGAGGGCGGTCCCCTCGCGGCGGTAGGCGAGGGTGATCAGCGCCATGGAGGCGTACTCGACGGTCGCCAGCTCGGCCGCGGCGGCGGGCGCCTCGGCGCCGAGCAGCGCGGCGGCGGCGCCCGCGGGGACCGCCACGACGACGGCGTCGGCCACCAGCGTCCGGTCGCCCGTGACGACCCGCCAGCCCTCCCGCCGTTCGGCGCCGGCCGCGTCGCCGGTGACCCGGCGCAGTTCCGTGACCGGTGCGCCCGTGACGATCTCGCCGCCCCGGGCCCGTACCGACTCGGCGACGGCGCGCGGCAGTTGGCCGATGCCGCCCTCGATGCCCATGAAGACCGGCCCGGCCGGCTGATCCGGCTGCTGACCGCGTGCGGCCTTCGCCTGGATCTCGCGGACCGCCTCCGTGAGCGAGGCGTGCGTACGGGCGGCCTCGAAGAGCTGCGGGACGGCCGAGCGCATCGAGATGCGGTACGCGTCGCCCGCGTAAACCCCGCCGAGCAGGGGTTCGACGAGCCGGTCGACGACCTCGCGGCCGAGGCGCTCGGCGACGAAGGCGCCCACCGCCACGTCGTCGCCGACCTCGGTGCGCGGCAGCTCGCGGTCGCGCTCGATGCGGCGCAGGCCTTCTTCGGAGAGCACCCCGGACAGGGCCGCCGCGTCCGCGGGGACACCCATGACATGTCCCTTGGGCATGGGCTTCAGCGCCCCGCGCGTCCAGATCGAGGCACCCACCGTGTTCGGCGGGCGGAGCCGGTCGGCGAGGCCGACCTCGTGGGCCAGCGCGACCGCCTCGGGCCGCCGCGCGAGCATCGACTCGGCGCCGAGGTCGACCCGGGCGCCCGCGACCGAGCCCGGCAGCAGCTTGCCGCCGAGCCGGTCGGAGGCCTCCAGGACGGTCACGCGCGCGCCGGCGTTCAGCAGCCGGTGCGCGGCGGCCAGACCGGCGATACCGCCCCCGATGACGACGACGTGACCCGGCCCCGTACGTGTGTCTGCGTGCATGGGTCCACTGTCCCAGACCCGGTACGCCGTCACCGGGGCCCCCGCCGCCCCGGCGCGTGACCGGGGTGTCCGTGCCGAGGCCGGACCGTGACCTCTTCGGGACCGGATCCGGCCAACGTCCCGCGGGGCCCGCGCGTCGAAGGAACGTCGGACATCACGACGCTCATCACGACACCTCGGGGGTACACGACATGCGCACACACGGCAGTGGCAGGAGCGGCGGCAAGGGCAGCGGCACGACTTGGTACCGCACCGCACGCCCCATCCAGCTCCTCTCGGCGCTGTTGCTCTCCGGCGCCCTCGCCCTCACGGGGTGCACGGCCTCGGACGACGGCGGGTCCGACAGCTCGGCCGGGGACAAGGCCGCCGACTCGGACGCCCGCGACGCGGGAGCGGGCGCGGCGGCCGAGGGCAGCGCGGCCGACAGCGGCGCGGACGGATCCAAGGGCAGGAAGGCCGCCCCGGTGCCGGGGCCGGCCGTCCACATCATCCACACCGCCTCGCTGACCGTGCAGGTCAAGGACGTACCGAAGTCGCTCGCCGAGGCCCGCACGGTGGTCGAGAACGCGGGCGGCCTGGTCGGCGACGAGACCACGGACCGCGACTCCGAGGGCCGCGAGCGGTCCCGGGTCGTCCTGCGGGTCCCGGCGGAGAAGTACGAGGAGGTCCGCACCGAACTGGAGGGCTCGGGCAAGCTCCTCGACCTCAAGGCGAAGGCGGAGGACGTCACCGAGCAGGTCGTCGACGTGGACAGCCGCGTCAAGACGCAGCGGGCCAGCGTGGCACGGATCCGCGAGCTGATGGACCGGGCCTCCAAGCTGAGCGATGTGGTCACCCTGGAGGGCGAGTTGAGCTCGCGCCAGGCCGACCTGGAGTCGCTGCTCGCCCAGCAGGCCTCGCTGAAGGACCGTACGAGCCTGGCCACGATCACGCTGTCGCTGTCCGAGACACCGGTGAAGAAGGCGGCCGAGGACGACGATCCCACCTTCGCCGACGCGCTCGGGGGCGGCTGGGACGCGTTCGTGAGCATGTTCCGCTGGATCGCGCTGGCGCTGGGCGCGGTCCTTCCGTTCCTGGTGGGCGCGGCGCTGCTGCTGTTCCTGTGGGTACGTTTCCTGCGCGGCCGGACACCGCGCGGCGCGGCGGCGACCGCGACGACCGCGACGGCGAACGGCGAGCCTGAGCGGGACTGAAATGCCGGACCGCCGTAGCGTGTTCGCATGACTATGAGTCGCGAGAACCGTACGAAAGAGCGTCTGGTGGTCGTCGGAGGGGACGCGGCGGGCATGTCCGCCGCGTCCCAGGCACGCAGGCTGAAGGGCCCCGACGCATTGGAGATCATCGCTTTCGAGCGGGGCCACTTCAGCTCCTACTCCGCGTGCGGCATCCCGTACTGGGTGGGCGGCGAGGTCGACGAGCGGGACAAGCTGATCGCCCGCTCGCCCGAGGAGCACCGGGAACGCGGCATCGACCTGCGGATGCGTACGGAGGTCACGGAACTCGACGTGGACGGCGGCCGGGTGCGCTCCCGCGACCTGGACTCCGGGACCGAGACCTGGACGTCGTACGACAAGCTCGTGATCGCGACGGGCGCCCGCCCGGTGCGGCCGTCGCTGCCCGGCATCGACGCCCCCGGGGTGCACGGGGTGCAGACCCTCGACGACGGACAGGCGCTCATCGACACGCTGAGCCGCACGGAGGGCCGCCGCGCGGTCGTGATCGGCGCGGGCTACATCGGCGTGGAGATGGCCGAGGCGCTGATCAACCGCGGGTACGAGGTGACGGTCGTCAACCGCGGCAAGGAGCCGATGGCCACGCTCGACCCCGACATGGGCCGCCTGGTGCACGAGGCCATGGAGGGCATGAACATCACCATGGTGAACGACGCCGAGGTCACCAAGATCCTCACCGGTGACGACGGCCGGGTGCGCGCGGTCGCCACGGAGGACGCCGAGTACGCGGCGGACGTGGTGGTCCTCGGCATCGGCGTCC
Organism: Streptomyces sp. NPDC060205; assembly: GCF_042728395.1. Taxonomy (NCBI): domain Bacteria; kingdom Bacillati; phylum Actinomycetota; class Actinomycetes; order Kitasatosporales; family Streptomycetaceae; genus Streptomyces; species Streptomyces sp. NPDC060205. Next base: position 13,911 of record NZ_JBHWZP010000115.1, on the reverse strand, counting down.
GGCCGGAGACGACACTCGCCGAGGCGGCGGGGCTGCCGCTCGGCGACCACAAGGGACTGCTGACGGATCTGGCCATGCGGGTGCGCGGCCACGAGAACATCTGGGCGGGCGGCGACTGCGTCGAGGTCCTCGACCTGGTCTCCGGCAGCGAACGCCACATCGCGCTGGGCACCCACGCGAACAAGCACGGCCAGGTGATCGGCTCGAACGTCGGCGGCGGCTACGCCACGTTCCCCGGTGTCGTCGGCACGGCCGTCAGCAAGGTCTGCGACCTGGAGATCGCCCGTACGGGCCTGCGTGAGAAGGACGCGCACCGGGCGGGGCTGCGCTTCGAAGCGGTGACGATCGAGTCGACGAACAGCGCGGGCTACTACCCGAAGGCCGACCTCATGACGGTCAAGATGCTCGCCGAAATGCGCACCGGCCGCCTCCTGGGCGTCCAGATCGTCGGCCGCGAGGGCGCCGCCAAGCGCGTGGACATCGCCGCGGTCGCCCTCACGGCAGGCATGACGGTCGAACAGATGACAGCCCTGGACCTGGGCTACGCCCCACCGTTCTCCCCGGTCTGGGACCCCATCCTGGTAGCGGCCCGCAAGGCGGTGACAGCGGTACGCAAAACAACCCAGTAGGGCCGAAGGCCCAAGAGGGCGCACCCTAAAGGGGCGCGAGGAACGGCGCGACAAGCCCCCACCGGCGGCCGGCAGACACACGCCCGCAGCCCCACCCCCCTCAGGGGCGCGGGGAACTGCGCGACAAGCCCCCACCGGCGCCCAGCCGACACACGACCGCAGCCCCCACCCCCAGGGGCGCGGGGAACTGCGCGACCGGCCCCCACCGCGGCCAGCGGAACGGTGTCCTCAGGCCCCCTGGGCATTCCCATTGATCTTCTCTATGGCCTGCCGAGCCTGCTCCCCCGGCGTCCGCGACAACGACGACACGGCGGACACCTGAGGCCCGCCCACAGCGGCGGGCGCAGCCGCCGGCATGGCGGACGCGGCCGCGGCCGCAGGCCGCGCATGCGACCCCGCCTGCCGCCCCCGCAGCCGATGACTCGCCGCCTCGTCCAGCGTCACGGGCCGCTGCATGCTCGCGGCCAGCCGCCCCGCCTCCTGGCCGAGCGCGGCCACGTCCTCCCAGGACAGCCTGAGTACGACGGCGAGTTCCGCCTCGCCGTCCGGCGTGGCGATCAACGGCTGAGCGGCTCGGTCGTTCATGACCTGTTCCTCACGTATTGCGGGATCACGGGCGGTTGCCGAAACATACGCACGCGACGCCACCCCCGTTCAGACTGCCCGAACCGGGGCAGGATTCCTCCGTGGTCATACCCGTCCATGACGTGAACCCGGCCCGCCGCACGCCCTATGTGACGTACGCGCTGATCGCCGCCAACTTCGTGGTCTTCCTGGCCACTCCGGGCGTGGCGAGTTCTCTCACCGGCGACGGCGGCCCCTCCCACCTGTCCCAGCTGTGCCAGCTGCACGCGTTCCTGGAGCAGTGGGCGGCGATCCCGAGGGAGCTGATCCACGGACAGCTCCCGGCGACGGTCCCCACCGGTGACGTGGGGACGGGCGCCTTGGGCCGCGGCTGTGCCGTAGGCCCGCCCGGCTACGACAAGTCACCCCCGCTGTCGGTCCTCACGGCGATGTTCCTGCACGGCGGCTGGGTGCACCTGCTCGGCAACATGCTCTTCCTGCTGATCTTCGGCAACAACATCGAGGACCGTCTCGGCCACATCCGCTACGCGCTCTTCTACGTGGCCTGCGGCTACGCGGCGGCCTACGGCTTCGCGCTGGTCAACGCCGACTCGACCGACCCGCTGATCGGTGCGTCGGGCGCTATCGCGGGGGTGCTGGGCGCGTATCTGGTCCTGTACCCACGGGCCAGGGTCTGGGTCCTGGTCCCGTTCCTGATCTTCCTGCCGCTGCGGCTGCCCGCCTGGATCGTGCTGGGCTTCTGGTTCGGCCTGCAGGCGGTGTACTCGTCCGGCAAGGGCGTCTCCGAGGCCGGCACCGTCGCGTACGTGGCCCACGTGGTCGGCTTCCTGACAGGCATGCTCCTGGCCTGGCCCCTGCGCCGGGGCACCCCGCCCCCACCGCAACCACGCGGCCTCCTGTGGGGCAGAAGAGCCCACCACCGCTGGTGAGCGCCGCCCCCAGGGCCCCGCTAGGGGCGCGGGGAACGGCGCGACAAGCCCCCACCGGCCCGCAGGTGAAGACGAACCCGGTCGAACCTCAGCGCTGCGAGCTCCGCTGCACGTACTCCACGAGCCGCGTCAACGCATCCGGATCCATCGACGGCAGCACCCCGTGCCCGAGGTTGAACACATGCCCCTCAAGCCCCGCGGCGGCGTCGAGCACCTCCTGGGCCTTGTGCTCCACGACCGGGGTCGGAGCGAAGAGCACAGCGGGGTCGAGGTTCCCCTGAAGCGCCCGCCCGGGCCCGACCCGCCGCGCCGCCTCGTCCAGCGGCACCCGCCAGTCGACGCCGACGACATCCGCCCCGGCCTCCCCCATGAGCCCCAGCAGCTCCCCCGTACCCACACCGAAGTGGATGCGCGGAACGCCGTACGACTCGACGGCCCGGAAGACCTTCGCGGAGGCGGGCAGCACCGAGCGCCGGTAGTCGGCGGGGGCGAGGGCGCCGACCCAGGAGTCGAAGAGCTGGACGGCGGAGGCGCCCGCCTCGATCTGCACCTGAAGGAACGCGGCGGTGATGTCGGCGAGCCGGTCGAGCAGGTCGGCCCACAGCTGCGGATCGCCGTACATGAGCGACTTGGTGTGCTCGTGGTTGCGGGACGGACCGCCCTCCACGAGGTAGCTCGCGAGGGTGAACGGCGCGCCCGCGAAACCGATGAGCGGGGTCGGACCCAGCTCACGCGTGAGCAGGCCCATCGCCTCGGTGACGTACCAGACGTCGTCCGGTGTCAGATCGCGCAGCTGGTCGAGGTCGGCGCGGGTGCGGATCGGCTTCGCGACGACCGGGCCCACGCCGGGCTTGATGTCCAGGTCGACACCGATGGCCTTCAGCGGTACGACGATGTCGCTGAAGTAGATCGCCGCGTCCACCTTGTGCCGGCGGACCGGCTGGAGGGTGATCTCGGCGACCAGTTCGGGCCGCATGCAGGACTCCAGCATGGGGATGCCCTCGCGCACCTTCAGGTACTCGGGCAGTGAGCGTCCGGCCTGCCGCATGAACCACACGGGCGTGTGCGGCACGGGTTCACGCCTGCACGCCTTGAGGAAGGCGGAGTCGTAGGTCGCGGTCGGCTGCTGGCCCTTGGGGCGGTCAATGACGCTCACGACGAAAAGTCTCGCACGGCCGCGGGGCACCGGAAGCCGGGGTCCGACGCGGGGTCCGCCGCTCGGCCCGCCGCGGGGACACCCGACCCGCACTCCGTTACGTACCGTCGCGAAACGGCGCGTTCGGGGGCGCTTTTCGGAAACGCGATCCGGACAGTGGTCCGGCGCACGGGTGTCTCTCCCTGCGCAAAGGCTCTGTTCCCCTTAATCTTCCCCGCATGGCTGCGGCTCAGGGACGACTGTCGGACGGCGCTGGAATGGACGACCCGAAGGAGGGGGAGCGGGATGCGATGGAGGCGGCTCCGCTGCCTTTTCGAGCCGCCGTCGATGCGCTCAGGGCCGCGCGGTTGCGGCCGCAGATCGAGATCGATCCGACGAAGGCACCGCGACGGCTCGCGCCGTTCGCGTACGCGCTGGAGGCCGCCGTCGTCGACGGTGACGAGGACCTGGCGGACGGCCGGCTGATCCTGCTGCACGACCCGGCCGGGCACGACGCCTGGCAGGGCTCGTTCCGCATGGTGACGCTGGTCCGTGCGGAGCTGGAGCCGGAGATGGCCTCCGATCCGCTGCTGCCCGATGTCTGCTGGTCGTGGCTGACGGGTGCGCTCAAGGCCCGCGGGCTGTCGTACGGCGAGCCCAGCGGGACGGTCACGCGGGCCAGCTCGCACTACTTCGGCGGTCTGTCGGAGCGGCCCGCGGCCTCCCAGATCGAGATCCGGGCGTCCTGGACTCCGCGTGAGGGGCTGGGCGGGGTGCCCGACACCGAGTCGCATCTGGCTTCCTGGTGCGACCTGCTCGCGCAGATCGCCGGGCTGCCGCCGGCCGCGCCGGGCGATGCCTCCGTGGTGACGCTGCCGCAGCGGCGGGGGCCGCAGAGTCGCTAGGCGCTTTGCCTTAGCCCCCCGTTTGTCCCAGCCCCCGCCGGACGGCCCGGACGTCGTCCGCGGTGCGTCGTGGCTGGTCGCGCAGTTCCCCGCGCCCCTTACGGGGCGCCCCTTCTGAAGCCGTGCCTCTTGCGAGGTGCGGCTTCAGTCGTGTTCCGAGGCCCACCGTCAACCCTCCGTCCGACCTCCCCCTTCCGGGGCACCTCTGAAGGGTGGCCTGCCGCGCCCGCGCCCCGATCGCGCCCCCCGCGACCCCCTCACGCACCCCCGGACCACCCCCGGCCTGCACGAAAACACGTTTGCCCTTTTATCGATACGACCACTTTCGGCCTCGTATCGAAGCGGAGCGGACTCGTTTCGATCTTCGGATGATCGATCGTGCGTCCGAATTGCACGCATTATTACTCACCAAATCGTGATCATTCTCTAAAGGCGGACGGGTTTGATGCCGAAGACCTCTGTGACCTTGAAAGCACGGTTCGTCCCGGCTTCATCCCCACAGCCGGTCCCCCGTCCCGCACCCCAGGAGGCCTGGTGTCCGTTCTCCTTGAGCAGCCCGCAAGCCTGGTCGCCTACCGCCCGAACAAGCCGACCGCGATGGTGGTCGTGGCCGACCCCCGCGTGCGGTCCACCGTCACCCGCCATCTGTGGGCGCTCGGTGTTCGCGACGTGATCGAGGCTTCGTCCGTCGCGGAGGCTCGTCCCCGCATCGGCAACCCCCGCGACATCTGTGTCGCAGACGTCCATCTCCCCGACGGCTCCGGCCTCACCCTCCTGTCCGAAACCCGTGCCGCGGGCTGGCCGAACGGCCTGGCCCTGTCCGCCGCCGACGACATCGGCGCCGTACGCAACGCCCTCGCGGGCGGCGTCAAGGGCTATGTCGTCACCGGTACCCGTACGAACGTCGGGCTTCCCACCCGGCCGGGCGTCGCCCCCATCGGCTCGGCCGCCGCCCGTATGCACCGCCGCCCCCCGGGTTCCCCGAGCCACCCGGGCGGCTACCGCGAGCTGTCCGGCCGTGAGGTCGAGGTGCTCCGGCTGGTGGCGGAGGGCCAGTCGAACAAGGCCATCGGCGTCTCGATGGGCCTGTCCGCGCTGACCGTCAAGAGCCACCTCGCCCGCATCGCCCGCAAGCTCGGCACGGGTGACCGCGCCGGCATGGTGGCGGTGGCCCTGCGCACGGGAATCATCCACTGACCCCCACCGAAACCATCACCTTCGCCCGGCCCGGATCATCCCCTTCGTCCGATCCGGCTCGTCTCCTCCGCACGAACCAGGACGTTCGACCGATGCAGGATTCACCGACCTGACTGGTTTACGACCCTCCGACGCCCGTCGACGGAACGTTCCGTCGACGGGCGTCTGTCATACACAGATACCCTTGACAGGTGACCGACGCCCAAGAGACCGCAGCAGACAGTTCACTGCGAACCACCGGAGGCGCTCCTCCGGACGACGTCGAACCGGCGCCGATCCCCTTGCTGGAGCCCCGCGACGGAATTCCGCCGGTGATCACCGACGAGGACGCCCTCGCCGAGATGATCGCCGCGTTCGCCGCCGGCACCGGCCCCGTCGCCGTCGACGCCGAGCGCGCGTCCGGATACCGCTACGGCCAGCGCGCGTATCTGGTGCAGCTGCGCCGCGAGGGCGCGGGCACCGCGCTCATCGACCCCGTCGCCTGTCCCGACCTGTCGGGCCTGGGCGAGGCGCTCTCCGGAGTCGAGTGGGTGCTGCACGCGGCCACCCAGGATCTGCCGTGTCTGCGGGAGATAGGTATGGTCCCCAGCCGCCTCTTCGACACCGAGCTGGCGGGCCGGCTCGCCGGGTTCCCGCGGGTCGGGCTCGGCGCGATGGTCGAGGGCGTCCTGGGCTTCGTACTGGAGAAGGGGCACTCGGCCGTCGACTGGTCGACCCGCCCGCTGCCCGAGCCGTGGCTGCGCTACGCAGCGCTCGACGTGGAGCTGCTCGTCGATCTGCGGGACGCGCTGGAGAAGGAGCTGGACCGGCAGGGCAAGCTGGAGTGGGCCCGCGAGGAGTTCGACGCGATCGCCTCGGCGCCGCCGCCGGAGCCCCGCAAGGACCCGTGGCGCCGCACCTCGGGCATGCACAAGGTGCGCCGCCGCCGGCAGATGGCCGTCGTACGGGAGCTGTGGGAGACCCGGGACCGGGCCGCGCGCCGCCGGGACATCTCACCGGGCAAGATCCTCGGTGACGGGGCGATCGTCGAGGCCGCGCTGGCCGTACCGGCCAATGTGCACGCGCTCGCCGCGCTGAACGGCTTCGGGCACCGGATGGGCCGGCGCCAGCTGGATCAGTGGCAGGCGGCCGTGGACCGGGCGAAGGAGCTTCCCGACGCCGAGCTGCCGCAGCCGGGGCAGCCGCTGGCCGGGCCGCCTCCGCCGCGCGCCTGGGCCGACAAGGATCCGGCCGCCGCGGCGCGGTTGTCGGCGGCACGGGCCGCGGTGTCCGCACTGGCCGAGTCCCTCAACATGCCTCAGGAGAACCTGATCACTCCGGACACGGTTCGGCGGGTCTGCTGGGAACCGCCGGCCGCTCCGGACGCGGCGTCCGTCGCGGCTGCGCTTGCGGGGTACGGGGCTCGCGCTTGGCAGGTTGCGCAGGTGACGCCTGTGCTTGTTGCTGCGCTGGCGGTGAAGGCCAAGACCAAGGAGTAGGTCCGGCCTCCCCCTGGAGCGCCTCTCGCCGTGGGTGGTGCGGAGGATTCGCGACTGACCGTCCGTTGTGGCTGGTCGCGCAGTTCCCCGCGCCCCTTACAGGGCTTACTTCGTCGCGCCCCTGGTGAAGCCGTTGTAGATGTAGCGCTGGAGGAACAGGAAGACCAGCAGCGTGGGGAGGATGACCAGGACCGCTCCTGCCGAGATGTTCTCCCAATGTGCTCCGAACGGGCCCTTGAAGCGGAACAGGGACGTTGAGATCACGCCAAGATCCTCGGACGGCATGTACAGGAACGGGATGTAGAAGTCGTTGTAGACGGTGATCCCCTTCACGATGACCACCGTCGCGATCGCGGGCTTCAGCAGCGGCAGGATGATCTTCCGGTAGATCGTGAAGGCGTTCGCGCCGTCGAGCCGGGCGGACTCGTCGAGCGAGACGGGGATCGACCGGACGAACTGCAGGAAGATGTAGATCGAGACGATGTCCGTGCCCATGTAGAGCGCGATCGGCGCCCAGCGGGTGTCGAACATGCCGAAGCTGTCGACGATCTGGAAGGTCGCCACCTGGGTGGTCACGCCGGGTACGAGCGTGGCGACCAGGAAGAGCGCGACGATCAGCTTCCTGAAGCGGAAGGTGTAGCGGTCGATCGCGTACGCCGCCATCGATCCGATGATCACCGTGCCGGTGACGGAGAAGAGCAGGATGAACGCGGTGTTCCCGAACGCCGAGAGCATCCGGCCGTCCTGAAACGCCGTCACGTAGTTGTCGAAGTTCAGCGGGTCGTCCGGGAGCTGCAGCGCCCCGCTGTCGTCCGCCATCTCCTGCTCCGACTTGAGGGAGGTCAGCAGGACGACGAGGAGCGGCAGCAGGACCACCACGCTCGCGGCGATCAGTGACAGGTAGGTGAGGGTCCGGGCAACCCCACCGCGCGCGACGCGGGGTATACGGCTCATACGAGATCCACCTTGTCGTCCGGGACGAGGCGTCGCTGCACCCAGGTCACCGCCAGGATGATCAGGAGCAGGACGACCGCGGCCGCCGAGGCCAGCCCCGTCTTGTTGAACTGGAAGGCCAGCTTCACCGTCTGGATCACGAAGGTCTCGGTGCCGGTCGCGCCGCCCGTCATGATGAACGGCACCTCGAAGGCGGACAGCGAGCCGGAGACGGAGAGGATGACGGTCAGGCTGAGTACGGGCCTGATGCCGGGCGCGATGATGTACCGGAACTGGTGCCGGCGGTTCGCTCCGTCCAACTGCGCCGCCTCGTACAGCTCGCCCGGGATGGACTGGATCGCGCCGAGGAACAGGACGAAGTTCAGGCCCAGGTAGCGCCAGACGGAGACCCCGGCCAGGGAGACGTTCGCGGAGACCGGGGTGCCCAGCCAGGCGCGGTCGGAGTGGACACCGAGCAGGCTCAGGACCGAGTCGAGGGTGCCGCCGTCCTGGAAGAAGTAGAGGAAGACGAAACCGATCGCCACCCCGTTGATCAGGTACGGGAAGAAGAGCACGCCCTTGAAGAAGTTCCGGAAGCGCACGTTGAAGCTCAGGACCGTCGCGAAGTAGAGCGCGACGACGATCTGCACGGCGGACGCGGCCAGGTAGTAGCCGCTGACGAAGAAGACCTCGAACAGCTCGGGGCGGGTGAGGAGTTCGACGTAGTTCTCGGTGCCCGTGTAGCTCAGCTCGGGACTGACGCCGTCCCAGTCGGTGAAGCTGTACGCGACCATGTTGGCGACCGGCGCGTACGTGAACGTGATCAGCAGGACCAGCGGGGCGGCGAGGAACAGCCACGGGGTGAGCCCCCGCCGCAGGCGCAGCCGGCGCGGGGCGCGGGGGCGCGCCGGGCGGGCGGCGGTCGCGGCCTCCTTCAGCCGCGCCGCCTTCTCGGTCGTGTCCGTCATCAGGACCCCGTGGACTTCCGCGCCTCTTCCCACCGCTTGCCGAGGTCGCCGAGGAAGTCGTCGAGGCTGCCCTTCCTGGCCCCGCGGGCGAGGTCGACGAGGTCCTGGCGGTAGTCCGGCTTGTAGAGGCCGACCTCCGACTCGTTGTCGATCTCCTTGACCTCCGCGCCCTTCGCGTCGTCGAGTTCGATGAGCCGCACGCCCGCGTCCTCGTACGGCTGCAGCACCTCGGGCAGCGGGGCGCCCTTGACCGGGGAGAGGGTCAGGTTGTCGGCCGCGTAACCGGACGTGTCGGTGAACCAGTCGACCCAGGCGCGGGCCGCCGCCTTGTGGTCGGAGTTGATGTTGACGGCCTGGTTGTAGTCGGGCGACATGGTCGCGCAGAACTTTCCGTCCCGCTGCGCGGGGAAGGGCATGAAGCCGATGTCGTCCGGGTTCGCGCCGGCCTGCCGCGCCGCCGCCCGGAACTGGGTGATCGCCCAGGAGCCGAGCCACATCGTGGCGATGTCACCCTTGGCCAACTTGGGCTTGGAGGCTTCCCAGTTGGTGGTCGTCGGGTCCTTCTCGATGAGGCCGCCGCGCACGATGTCGTACAGCAGGGTGTCGGCGACGCGCAGGTCCTCGCCCTTCGCCCACGGGTCGCCCTCGGCGAGGCGGGAGGTGGCCTCGGGATCGCAGCTGACCGCGCCGTCCATGTACGTCCACTGCGTGAGCGGCCACATGTCCTTGAAGTTCGTGTAGTACGGGATCGCGTCGGTCTTCGCTTTGACGGCCTTGAGCCCGGCGACGAACTCGGCCGGTGTGGTGGGCCAGCCGGTGATCCCGGCGTCCTTCCAGACCCGCTTGTTGTAGAGGAAGCCGGGGAGGGCTCCCATCGGGCTCTGCCCGTAGACCTTGCCGTCGACCGTGGTGAAGTCGGTGAACAGGTACTTCTTCGCGCGGTCGGTCTCGGCACCGAGGGACGCGAAGAACTTGGGGTAGTCGTTCTTCTTGATCACGGCGGGGATCATCAGCACATCGCCGTAGTTCTCGGTGTTCATCCGGATCTTGACCTCGCCCTCGTAGTCCGTGAGGGCGTCGAACTCGACCTTGACCTTCGGATAGGTCTTGTTGAATTCGGCCGCGTATTTCTTCATCGTGCCGTCCTGCACGAGGTCGGTCCGGTGGGTGAGGACGGTGATCGTGCCGGACACCTTGGCCGGGTCGTCGGGGGCCTCGGCGTCCGCGCCCTTCGACGCGCCTCCGCTTCCGGTACAGCCCGCGGCCAGCAGTGCGGCGGCGAGGAGACTTCCGGCGATCTTCGTGCGGTGGTTCATCTTCACCAGCTCCGTTCAGGGACGGATGAGCACGAGTGGGATGGCTGGTTCCGCACTCTGACAGCCGGTACTAAACCGGTAAAGTCCTTATTTCGCCAAGGATCGACAGGCATTACCACCCCCATTACTGCCGTCCGGCCAGCGTTGGCCTATACCGGTTTAGGAGTGCGCATGCTGGATGTCACGCCGATCCACGAGGGATGGGTCCTGCGGCACGACGGGGCCGAACTGCCGGCCACGGTGCCGGGCTGCGTGCATACGGATCTGCTGGCGGCGGGCGTCGTCCCGGACCCGTTCCTCGGACGCGGCGAGACCGAGGTGGCGTGGGTGGGGCGGCGCGACTGGCGGTACGAGACGACGCTCGCGCCGGCGCCGGGCGGGCACGAGCAGACCGACCTCGTCTTCGACGGCCTGGACACGGTCGCCGAGATCCGGCTGGACGGCCAACTCCTCGGCACGGTACGGAACATGCACCGCTCCTACCGCTTCGATGTCACGGGACCCGGCGGGCGCCTCTCGGTCCACTTCCGGTCCGCCTACGACGAGGCGGAGTCGGTACGCGCACGGCTCGGCGAGCGGCCGAACGTCTACCCCGAGCCCTTCCAGTACGTCCGCAAGATGGCCTGCTCCTTCGGCTGGGACTGGGGCCCGACCCTGGTGACGGCCGGCATCTGGAAACCGGTCCGCCTCGAACAATGGACGACGGCCCGAATAGCGCGGGTACGTCCCCTGGTGACGGTCGAACAGGGCCTGGGGCGCGTCGAGTTGCACGTGGAGGTCGAGCGGTCGCGGGTGGAGGCCGGACTGACGCTGAACGCCCGGGTGGGCGGGGCCGAGGCGGCGGTGGAGGTCGTCGGCACGCGTGCGGTCGTACGCGTCGAAGTGCCGGACGCCGACCTGTGGTGGCCACGCGGCCATGGCGAACAGCCGCTGTACGCAGTCGAGTTGATCCTCTCCGACGCGGGCGGGCCGCTGGACTCCTGGCGGCGGCGCGTCGGCTTCAGGACCGTCGAACTGGACCGGCGGGACGACGAGCACGGCTCCGGCTTCACCTTCGTCGTCAACGGCGAGCGGCTCTTCGCCCGTGGTGTCAACTGGATCCCGGACGACGCCCTGCCCTCCCGGATCACCCCCGAGCGCTACCGCACCCGGCTGACCCAGGCGGCCGACGCCGGCGTGGACCTCGTACGCGTGTGGGGCGGCGGACTCTACGAGAGCGAGGACTTCTACGACGCCTGCGACGAACTGGGCCTGCTGGTCTGGCAGGACTTCCCCTTCTCCTGCGCCGCCTACCCGGAGGAGCAGCCGTTGCGGGGCGAGGTGGAGGCCGAGGCACGCGAGAACGTCGTACGGCTGATGCCGCATCCCTCGCTCGTGCTGTGGAACGGCAACAACGAGAACCTGTGGGGTTTCCGGGACTGGGACTGGGAGCGGCGGCTGGCCGGGGAGACGTGGGGCGAGGGGTACTACCTCGGTCTGCTGCCGCGTGTGGTCGCCGAGTTGGATCCGACGCGGCCGTACACGGCGGGCAGCCCCTGGTCGGGATCCTGGGACCACCACCCCAACGACCCCGCCCACGGCACCCATCACTCGTGGGAGGTGTGGAACCGGCGGGACCACGCGGACTACCGGCTCGACGTCCCGCGGTTCGTGGCCGAGTTCGGCTGGCAGGCACCGCCCGCGTACGCCACGCTGCGGCGCGCCCTGCCCGGAGAAGTCCTGGCCCCCGACTCCCCCGGCATGCTGCACCACCAGAAGGCCGACGACGGCAACGGCAAGCTGGCGCGCGGGCTCGCCCGGCACTTCGCCGTACCCGAAGGGGGCTTCGGCGAGGCCGACTTCGACCGGTGGCACCACCTCACGCAGGTGAACCAGGCACGGGCCGTCGCCGCCGGCATCGAGCACTGGCGCTCACACTGGCCGGTGTGCGCGGGCACCATCCTCTGGCAGCTCAACGACTGCTGGCCGGTGACCAGTTGGGCCGCGATCGACGGGGACGGCCGTGAGAAGCCGCTCTACCACGAGCTGAAACGGCTTTACGCGGACCGGCTGTTGACGCTCCAGCCACGGCCCGGCGGGCTCGTACTGGCGGCCGTCAACCAGTCGGCCGGGCCGTGGGCCTGCCGGGTGGTGCTGCGGCGGATGTCGGTGGAGGGCGGGGTGGTGGCGGAGGCGGAGGTGGAGGTGCCGACGGGGGCACGGGCGGTCGGCGACCTGCGGGTACCGGAGGATCTTGTGCCGGTGGGGCCCAAGGAGTTCCTGGTGGCGGACGGGGGCGAGGCCGACGGGGACGGGGATGTCGGCGGGGGCCCGGGGGGAAGCCCGGGTGGGCTGCGGGCGCTGTACTTTCCTGCCGCCGACCGCGAGATCCCGTACCCCAGGCCGCGGTTCGACGTCTCGGTCTCCGCTCCGGGGGAGATCACGGTCACCGCCCACACACTCGTACGGGATCTGCTGCTGCAGGCCGACCGGCTGGCGCCCGGCGCCTCCGCCGACCGGGGGCTCGTCACGCTGCTCCCCGGGGAACAGGTGACCATCGGGGTGCGGGGCTGGGACACTCTGGGGGATCCGGACGCGGAGACCGTACGCTCCGCCCTGTACTACGTGGAGCCCGCACGATGACCACACCGTCCCGTGTCACGATCAAGGATGTCGCGGCCCGCGCCGGAGTGTCCAAAGGGGCCGTGTCGCTCGCCTTCAACCACAAACCCGGGCTGTCCGAGGCGACCCGGGACCGCATCTTCGAAGCGGCCCGGCAACTGGGCTGGGCGCCGAACCTCGCCGCGCGGTCGCTGGCCGGGCGACGGGTGGACGTGGTGGGGCTCGCGATCTGCCGGCCGGCGAGGCTGCTCGGGCTCGAACCGTTCTACATGGAGTTCATCTCGGGCGTGGAGAGCGTCCTGACCGAGCACTCCTGCTCGCTGCTGCTGCGGCTCCTGCGGACCGTGGAGGAGGAGGTCGGGCTCCAGGACTCCTGGTGGCGGGGCAAGCACGTCAGCGGGTCGATCCTGGTCGACTTCCGGGCCGACGATCCGCGGGTGGCCGCCGTCGAACGGCTCGGGATGCCCGTCGTGGCCGTCGGACACCCCTCGCTGACCGGCGGGCTCACGTCCGTGTGGACCGACGACGCGAGTGCCGTCACGGAAGCCGTGCGGTATCTCGCGGCGCTCGGGCACCGGAGGATCGCGCGGGTGGGCGGGGCGGCGGCGCTCGGGCACACGGCGATCCGTACGGCCGCGTTCGACGCGGCGGCGCGGGCGCTGGAACTGAGCGGGGCGTGGCAGGTGGCGACCGACTTCTCCGGGGAGGCGGGGGCGCGGGCCACACGGTCGCTGCTTTCCGCGTCCGCTGCGGACCGGCCGACGGCGATCGTGTACGACAACGACATCATGGCGGTGGCGGGGCTGTCCGTGGCGTCCGAGATGGGGCTGTCCGTGCCGGGGGACGTGTCGCTGCTGGCGTGGGACGACTCGCAGCTGTGCCGGTTGACGCATCCGACGTTGTCGGCGATGAGTCATGACGTGCACGGGTTCGGGGCGGAGGTTGCTCGAACGTTGTTCGGCGTCATCACGGGTGGGGAGGCCGGGGGTTCGCACCCGGTCCCCACACCGGTACTGACCCCTCGGGGCTCCACGGCCCCACCGGGGTGACACCCCGTCCGACGCCGGGTGCGCACCGGCGGGGGCTGATCGCGCAGTTCCCCGCGCCCCTGGGGGGTGGGGGTGACCGTCCCGCGTCACATGCGGGTCCGCGGTGGCTGGGCGCGCAGTTCCCCGCGCCCCTGACGGGGCGCCGTCGTGGCTCGTCGCACGGATACCCCGCGCCGGAGAAAAGCC
>NZ_JBHWZP010000114.1:0-25511 GCF_042728395.1 Streptomyces sp. NPDC060205 | reverse complement strand
GGTGACCGAGGGGCGGCCGTTGTCGGTGGTCGCCGCGATGCGGTAGGCGGGCGCGTCGTGCGGCAGCATGACCCGCACCGAGCCGTTGGTGGTGAGGGCGCCGACACCGTCAGGCGAGGTGGCGCAGTCGAGCGTCACGTCGCCGTTCACCGTCTCGGCGTGCACGTCCTCGGCGCGCAGGGTGCCCGCGCGGACCGATCCGTTGCGGGTCTCAAGACGGACGGAGGCGTCCTTCCGGCCGGAGCGGGTCACGGTGACATCGCCGTTGACGGTCGTGAGGTCCAGCGCGGCAAAGACACCGGCCACATCGATTCCGGCGTTGCGGGCGGAGACGGTGACGGACGTGCCCGCCGGGACGTTCACCTCCGGCATGCGGTCGCACTCCTGGCCGGACTCCCGACCGTCGTCGTCCCGCTTCGGGCACGACAGGTCGAGCACCCAGGTGTCGTCCCGGTGGGACCACTCGTGCCGGATGCGGTCTCCGACGCCGACCCGGTCACCGTCGGCGGGGCGCAGCCGCACCCCGTTGTCGGTGGTGATCACCAGGTCGGCGCCCCGGGCCACGGCGGGCAGTGCCGCGGCTCCCCATGCGCCCTCGTCGTCGTTCCCGTCGTGCCCTGCACCGCACGCCGCGACGAGGGGGACGACCGCCATCAGGGCGACCAGGCTCCGTGCGCGCGTCGTTGTCGTTGCGTCCATGCCGGGTCGGTTTCCCCCTGCCCGCGCATCCATGACTCCTCGTCCCTCGCGGGAACCGGTGCCGGACGGGTCAGGCCACCGCCTTGACGGCGGCCTCCGCCCGGTCCGCCTCTTCCAGGACGTGGCGGCGCCGGCCGGGCAGGCCGAGCGTCGGGTTGGCGACGCCCCAGACCGCGCCCTTGCAGACCAACTCCTTGTAGACAGCGGCCAGTCGGCCGGTGAGCGCCGCGTCGACGGCCCGGTCGTCGGCGGTGACGTACTGGATCAAACCCTGCTTGCGGCCCAGCGAGACGCACTGGTTGTAGTACCGAACCGCTGACTTCGGGAGCTTTCCGCCGGTCAGGCGTGCCGCGATGGTGTCGGCGGCCAGCCAGGCGGCGGGGGTGCCCGAGGCGCAGGACATCCGCAGCGGCTTGTCACCGGGGCCCATCGCCCTGGCCGCGTCGCCGACGACGTACACGTCCGGGTGGGAGAGCGAGCGCATCGTCGCGTCGACCACGATCTGGCCGGTGCCGTCGGTCTCCAGGGTGGTGGCCCGCGCGATCGGGTGGACCGCGAAGCCGGTCGTCCACACGGTGACAGCGGCGGGGATCGCCCCGCCGTCGGCAGTGGTGACGCGGTCGGCCTCGACTCCGGTCACCGCGGCGTTCTCGTGCACGGTGATGCCGAGGTCGCCGACGACCTTGCGCAGGTGCGCGCGGCCCCTGTCCGAGAGCCAGTCGCCGAGGCCGCCGCGGGCGACGAGGGCGACGGTGAGGTCCGGGCGGGCCTCGGCCAGCTCCGTCGCGGCCTCCACACCGGTGAGACCGGCGCCGACGACGGCCACGGACCGGCCGGCCTCCAGAGCGGCCAGCCGCTCGCGCAGCCGGAGCGCTCCGGGCCTGCTCGCGATCTCGTGGGCGTGCTCGGCGGTACCGGCGACGCCCTGGTCGTTCCAGCCGCTGCCCAGCGCGTACACGAGGGTGTCGTACGGCAGGTGTTCGGTGCCGGCGAGCTCACCGGGGCCGGCGTTCGGCGGGACGACCGCGACCGTCTTCCGGTCGACGTCGACGCCCGTGACCTTCGCGATCCGAAGCTCGACGCCGGTGCCCGCGAACATCTCGCTCAGGGGGCGCGGCACGAGGTCCTGGCCGACGGCGAGCTGGTGCATCCGGACGCGTTCGACGAAGTCGGGCTCGGCGTTGACGAGGGTGATGGCGACCTCGTCGCGGTGCAGCCGCCTGGCGAGGCGGCCGGCCGCGATGGCTCCGGTGTATCCGGCGCCGAGAACGATGATGCGGTGCTGCATGGCGGTGACTCCTGTCTGGGCGGGTCCGGCCCGTGTCGAGCGCGGTTACGGCCCTTGAACCGGACAGCACACCGATTCCTGACAGGTACGCCGTGTGAAGCAGCTCACATCGGCGTCAGAAGGCGTGGAACAGCGGTTCCCCGTGGTCGGTCGCCGCCCACAGCCCGGTCGCGCGCTCCAGCTTGTCGGGGTTGGCCTGGCTGCGGAACGCGGCGATGCCCTCGGCGGTGACCTCCAGGCACGTGATGCCGACGACCCTGCCCTCGACGACCGCGACGATGGCGAGGCCGCCGTTGACGGTCGTCAGATGGATCTCCGCCGAACCGCCGATCAGGGCACGCTTGGCCGCTGCCGGCTTGAACAGGCCCCGCATGAACTTCGCCACCGCGAGGGCGCCCGCGACCGGTGTGGTCCGGGCCGGGATCTTCCCGCCGCCGTCGCCGATCGAGACGGCGTCACCGGTGAGCAGCCGCACGAGAGGCTCGGTCTTCCCCGTGGTGGCGGCCGACAGGAACTCCTCGACGATCCGCCGGGCGGCGCCCCCGTCGATCTCGGCGCGGGCCCTGCCGTCGGCGATGTGCCGCTTGGCGCGGTGGAAGAGCTGCTGACTGGCCGCCTCGCCGATGCCCAGGATCTCGGCGATCTCCCGGTGCGGGTAGTCGAAGGCCTCCCGCAGCACGTACACGGCCCGCTCGTTGGGAGACAGCCGCTCCATGAGGGTCAGGACCGCGTACGAGAGCGACTCGCGCTGCTCGGCGGTGCCCGCGGGGCCGAGCATCGGGTCGCCGTCGAGCAGCGGCTCGGGAAGCCACTGCCCGACGTACCGCTCACGCCGTGCGCGGGCCGAGGTGAGCTGGTTGAGACACAGGTTGGTGAGCACCTTCGTCAGCCAGGCCTCCAGGACCTCGATGCGCCCGGTGTCGGCGGCCTGCCACCGCAGGAACGTCTCCTGTACGACGTCCTCGGCCTCGCTCGCCGACCCCAGGAGGCGGTAGGCGATGGCTTCCAGACGGGGCCTCAGCGTCTCGAACCGGTCCACGTCTTCCACGGTCAGCGGCATGACCCGGATCCTAACCGGCCCGCTACCGCGCGGTGTCGGCCTCCCCCGTCGTGAACCAGACCGTGGCGTCCGCAGGCACGTCGGTCGTCACCGGAGCCGACGCGGCCAGCACCCGCGCCCCGGGTGGCAGCGGGACAGGCCGCGCGCCGAGGTTGGCGACGACCTCGACGGAGCCGTTCGCGAGGTGCAGGACGTCGTCGCCTGCGGGGAGGGGCACGTCGTCGTTCCCGGGGTGCGGTACGCCGGCGGGAGAGGTCACCCACTTGAGGGTCCCCTCTCCCAGCCGGTACCGGCGGCGCAGGTCCAGCAGGGTGCGGTACAGCTCCAGCGTCGACCCGGGACGGCCCCACTGCGCGTCCACGGCGTACGAGCCGTAGTCGGGCGGCTGGGGCAGCCAGGTGTCGGAGCCGGAACCCGTGCCGAACCCGAAGGCGGGTCCTTCCTCGGTCCACGGCAGGGGTACGCGGCAGCCGTCGCGTCCTCGGATGCGGTGCCCGGACCGTTCCCACACCGGGTCCTGGCGTGCCGTGTCCGGCAGGGCGGTCGCCTCGGGCAGGCCCAGCTCCTCGCCCTGGTACAGGTAGGCGGAGCCGGGCAGCGCCAGCATGAGCGCGGTGGCCGCGCGTGCCCGGCGCAGTCCCAGCGGGCGGTCGGGCTGCGGGTCGTCGGCGCCCACGCCGTGTTCCAGCTCGACCTGTCCGTCGTACCCGAAGCGGCTGGCGTGCCGCATCACGTCGTGGTTGGACAGCACCCAGGTGGTCGGCGCGCCGACGGCGTCGTTGGCCGCCAGCGACTCGGCGATGACGTTCCGCAGCGGGGCCGCCTGCCACGGCGTCTCCAGGAAGCGGAAGTTGAAGGCCTGATGCATCTCGTCGGCGCGGATGATGCGTGCGGCGCGCTCCGGCGGCAGCCATGCCTCGGCGCACAGGATGCGCCGGCCGTCGTAGGTGTCCAGCAGCCGGCGCCAGCTCCGGAAGATCTCGTGGATGCCCTCCTGGTCCCACATGGGGGGCATCACGCCGTCGACGGGCTCGATCACGCCGTGGGTCGGCCGCGGCCAGTCGGGCAGACCCGGTGCCTTGACGAGGGCGTCGCACACGTCGACCCGGAAGCCGTCGACCTCGCGGTCGAGCCAGAACCGCAGTGTCTGCTCGAAGTCCTCCCGCACGGCGGGGTTGTCCCAGTTCCAGTCGGGCTGGGAGGGGTCGAACAGGTGCAGGTACCACTGTCCGGGGCGGCCGTCGGCCTCGGTGACCCTGGTCCAGGCGGGTCCTTCGAACATCGACGTCCAGTCGTTGGGCGGCAGGGAGCCGTCCGGTCCGCGGCCGTCGCGGAAGTGGAACAGGGCCCGCTCGTCGCTGCCGGGGGCGGCGGCCAGCGCGGCACGGAAGGCGGCGTGCTCCGAGGAGCAGTGGTTGGGCACCAGGTCGACGATGACGCGGATGCCCACCTCGTGTGCGCGGGCGAGGAGTTCGTCGAAGTCGGCGAGCGTGCCGTACCGCGGGTCCACCGCGCGGTAGTCGGCCACGTCGTAGCCGCCGTCGCGCTGCGGTGAGGGATAGAAGGGGGACAGCCACAGGGCGTCGACGCCGAGGTCCGCCAGGTGGTCGAGCCGGCCGGTGATACCGGGCAGGTCGCCGGTGCCGTCACCGTCGCCGTCGGCGAACGAGCGCGGGTAGATCTGGTAGATGACGGCGGTGCGCCACCAGTCGTCGTCGGCCGCACCGGACGGCACACCGGGCTGTACGGCGGCTGCTGCGGGGGTGGAGTCTGCCGTGGTCATAGGAGCGGGGTCTCCTGTGTGTAGATGTCGGGCCGGCGGTCGCCGAGGAGGTCGTTGTGCGGGGAGATGGCCTTGTCGCGGGACAGGTGGAGGAAGAGGTCGGCCGCGGCCCGCTGCTCCGAAACGCTCGGATCGCTCGAAGCGGTGGACCCGGCGACGGAGGACGTGAGCCAGCCGAACTGGTCGATGACCGCCGTGCCCTGCGTCCACTGCTGTCCGCGCTCGACGCCGCTGCGGTCCGCGCACGCGATGAAGACACCGTTGGCGCGTGCGGCGGACTGGGCCTGGATGATCTCCGCCGGATACTGGCCCGCCGGATGCTCGACCAGCGGCCAGTTCGTCGGAACGGCTATCAGATCGGCGCCGGCGAGGGCGAGCCGGCGGGGCATCTCCGCGAATTCGAGGTCGTAGCAGATCAGTACACCGATGCGGCCGTGGGCCGTGTCGACCACCGGAGGGGTCCGGTCTCCGGGGGTGAAGAACAAGGTCTCCCGGTCCCACAGGTGTGTCTTGCGGTAGACGGCCCGCACCCCGCTCGCGTCGACCACGGCGGCGCTGTTGTACAGCGCGTCGTCCGTGTCGTCCGTGTCGTCCGCGTGCTGGCAGAAGCCCAGCACGACGACACTCCGCGTACCGGCGAGCACCGCGCTCAGGTCGGTGAAGAAGGGGTCCTCGACGGTGATCGCCGTGGTCCTGGCCTCCTCGGCGGTCTCGAAGACATAGCCGGAGGTGACCAGTTCGGGCAGGACGACGATGTCGGCCCCGTCCGCGAGCGCACGCCGGACGGCGTCCAGGGCCATCGACTTGTTGTGGGACAGATCGCCGACGCGTGGCGCCAGTTGCTCGCACACGACACGGGTCACGCCGGTCTTCGCGGCGGACGAACGGCCGGCGGTCATTTCACCGCTCCTTCCGTGAGGCCGGAGATCAGGCGCCGTTGCAGGACCGTGTACGCCAGCAGCACCGGGAGGGCCACGAGGACGGCGGCCGCGGCGGTGACCGCGGGGTCGCTGGAGCGGGCGGCCCCGGAGAAGAAGGACAGCGCCAGCGGAACGGTCTGCACCGCCGCGTTGTCGGGGACCAGGATGAGCGCCAGCAGGAACTCGTTCCAGGTGAACAGGAAGAGCACGGTCCCGAGGGTCGTGAGGGCGGGCCCGGCGATGGGCAGCACCACCAGCCGCAGGGTCTGGAACCTGCTGGTGCCGTCGATGCGCGCCGCTTCGAGCAGTTCCTGCGGGACCGAGGCGAAGAACGTACGCATCCAGAGCACCCCGAGCGGCACCGACAGGGCGATCTGCGGAAGGATCAGCGCCCAGTAGGTGTCGATGAGGTTCCAGCCCGCGAGCAGTTCGTAGAGGGGCAGCACGGTGACCTCGTACGGGAGGACGAGGCCGAGCAGGAGCAGGCCCAGGATGACCTTGCCGCCGGGCACGCGCATGGTGGCCAGGGCGTAACCGGCGAGGCTCGCGAGGATCACGGTGACCACGACGACGGTGACGGACACCAGCGCGCTCGACAGCAGGGCGGAGCCGAAGCGGCCCTGGGTCCAGGCCGTCGAGTAGCTGTCCAGGGACAGTCCGCCGGAGGAGCCGTCGAACGAGGAGACGACGATCGACACCAGCGGGAAGACGGCGACGACGGACGCGAGGACGAGCAGGGCGTGCGTGGTGACGCTCTCGGTACGGGCGATCCTCATGGCTGCACCTTCCTGGCCGGCCGGGCGGGACCGCGTCGTAGGAGGCCGCGGCCCGTGCCGTCGCGTTCCCGCAGGGCGAGCTGTACGGCGACCACGACGGCGAGGATGACCACGGTGAGGACGATGGCGAGGGCGGAGGCCCGGCCGAGCATGCGGTTCTGGAAGGCGTCCTGGTAGACGTACAGGCTGGGGACGGTGGTGGAGGTGCCGGGTCCGCCGCGGGTGGTGTTCCAGATGAGGTCGAAGTTGCGCAGGGCGAAGGTGACCGTGAGGATCAGCGCGATCGAGATCTGGGGGCGCAGGGCGGGCAGGGTGATGGAGAAGAACTCCCGTACCGCTCCGGCGCCGTCGAGACGGGCCGCCTCGTAGGTCGAGCGGTCGATGGCCACGATGCCGCTGAGGAAGAGCACCATGCACAGGCCGTACTCGACCCAGGTGCCGACCACGCCGATCGAGGGCAGGGCGGTGTCGAAGTTCCCGAGCCAGCTCGTCGTGAAGCGGCCGAGGCCCACGGCCCGCAGCAGCGCGTTGACCGGGCCGTCCTCCGCGAGGAGGTTCCGCCAGGCCACGGCGACGACGACGCTGGACAGGACCTGCGGCACGAACAGCACCGCCCGGAACAGCGTCAGACCGTACACGCGGATACGGGACATGGCTCCGGCGAGCAGCAGGCCCACGGCCACCGGCAGGGCGGCATAGAAGAACAGCAGGACCAGGGAGTGCAGCAGGGCCGCGCGCAGGTCGGGGTCGGTGAAGACGGCCGTGTAGTTGCCGAGGCCGACCGGGGTGCCCTCGGTGAGGCCGTCGTACGCGTAGAACGAGTACCAGACGGAGATGCCGATGGGGTACAGCACGAAGACGGCGAAGAACGCCAGGGCCGGTGCCACGTAAAGGAGCGAGGACCAGGAGAGGGAGGTCAGCCGGCGGCGCGGCCGGCTGATCCGGCGTATGCCGGTCGGTGGGGGCGCGGTGTCGCGTTCCCGCGCGGGGGCGACGGTGCTCACTCGGACCTCCTCGCCTTCTGCCAGGAGTCCTGGACCGCCTTGGTGAAGGCGGCGCGGCTGGTGCGGCCCGCCATGACCTCCTGGAGTCTGCCGCCCATGACGGAGAGCATGTCGGTGGCGGTCCAGTCGTAGTAGCCGACCTGTGTGCCCGCGGCGATGGTGCGCTTGAGCACGTCGAGGGTCTGGCTCTGCAGGCTGTTCGCGCCCTTCACACCGTCGGTGACGACGGGCAGGCGGCCGGTGTCGAGGATCTCCTGACCGGCTTCGGGGGTGTGCAGGGCCGCGAGGAAGGCGACGGCGGCGGGGGTGGCCTTGGAGGAGGCGGCGATGTGCCACGGCGAGGCGGTGGCTCCGGCGCCGCCGGTGGTGAGCGCGCCGAAGCCGAACTTCTCGGGGTCGAGCTTGGCGCCGTTCCAGGAGCCGCCGACGAAGAACGCGCCCGAGCCCTTGGCGAACCGGGCGATGGCGTCCTCGTTGCTGAGGCCGTCGTAACCGGAACCGAACCAGCCCTTCTTCGCCCAGTCGGCCATGGTGTCGGCCGCCTTCTCGTTGCCGGCGGTGGCGAAGGTCGTGCCCGCCTTGCCGCCGATCCAGTCGCTGATGGAGGCGGGGCTCTGCTCGGTGACGGCGAGGTCGGAGAAGATGTGGGTGGCGGCGTACTGGTCGCTGTTGCCCAGCATGATCGGCTGCTTGCCTGCCGCCTTCACGACCGGCAGGTCCTTCTCCAGGTCGCTCAGGGACCGCGGCGGTTCGAGGCCGAGGGATTTCAGCAGGGCCTTGTTGTAGTAGATGCCCTGCACTTCGCTGATCGGGGACATCCCGTAGAGGTTCCCGTCGCCGAACGCCGTGCCCGCGCTGTTCCAGCGGGCCGGTGCCAGGGTGCTCGCGCCGGTGCCGGTGAGCCAGCCGTAGGTCGCGGCGACGTCGTCGAGGGGGCGGACCAGCTTGGCCTTGACCAGGGCGCCGTCGACCGCGTACCCGATGTTGCCCTGGAACAGGTCGGGCGGGGTGCTGCCGGAGGCGGCGTTGACGACGGTGGCGATGAGATCGTCGAAGCTCTTGTAGGTGATGTCGACGGTGACGTTCGGGTACTTCTTCTCGAAGGCCGGGACGACCGACTTCATCAGTGGCTTCTCCGCCTGGTCCGCCCACATCCGCAGGGTGACGTCGCCGAGGGCGGCGACCTGCTCGGTGGTCACCGGCTCGGTGATGAAGGACTGCGTCCCGGCGGTGGCGGTCTTGCCCGCGCCGGGCGCGCTGCACCCGGCGCAGGCGAGGACGGCGGCCAGCGCGACGGCCGCGGCGGTACCCCAGGCACGCCGGGGCGCGCCCGCTCTCCCGCCCGCTCTCTCCCGGAGTACGCGACGGCGTACCTCACGACGTACGGATTTCATCCGGTGCACCGTTCCTGTGTGGGCCTGCATGGGTCGATAGGGATCTGTACGGGTCTTCTTCGGTCTGTACGGACCTGTGCGGGAGAGGGTCAGCCGGCGTAGGAGCGCAGCCGGAGGGTGGCCGTGGCCTCGTGGGCGGTCATGCCCTCGCTGGCGGAGATGACCTCCACCGCCTCGGCGAGCGACGGCGTGGCCTCCCGGCTGATGCGCTGGTACGTGAGGGGCTTGAGGTAGCGGGAGACGGAGAGACCGGCGCTGTGCTTGGCGCCGCCGGCGGTCGGCAGGGTGTGGTTCGTGCCCGCCATGCCCTTGTCCGAGTAGGCGACCGTGCTCCAGTGGCCGAGGAACAGGGAGCCGTAGTTGCGCAGGGTGTCGTGGTACCAGTCGTCGTCGGCCGTGTGCACCTCCAGGTGCTCCGGGGCGAGTTCGTCCATGACCGCGACCGCGTCCTCCTTGGTGGCCACGAGGATCACGGAGCCGAAGTCGTGCCACGCGGGTCCGCAGATGTCCTGGGTGGACAGGGTCGGCAGCTGGCGTTCGACGGCGGCTATCACGTCACGGCCAAGCTTCTCGGAGGTGGTGACCAGGGCGGCCGGTGAGTTGGGACCGTGTTCGGCCTGGCCGAGCAGGTCCGCCGCGACGGCTTCCGCGTCGGCCGTCGCGTCGGCGATGACGGCGACCTCGGAGGGCCCCGCGAGGAGGTCGATGGCGACGGTGCCGAACAACTGGCGCTTGGCCTCGGCGACATAGGCGTTGCCGGCGCCGACGAGCATGTCGACGGGCGCCCGGCCCAGCAGCCCGAAGGCCATGGCCGCGAGGGCCTGGACCCCGCCGACGACGAAGAGGTGGTCGATGCCGGAGAGGTGGGCGGCGTAGGTGACGGCGTCGTTGGCGCGGCCGTCCGGCTGGGGCGGGGTGCAGCCGATCACCGTGGGCACGCCCGCGACCTTGGCCACACCCACGGTCATGAACGCGCTGGCGGTGAGCGGGAAGCGGCCCGCGGGAAGGTAGGCCCCGACGGCGGAGACCGGCACGTACCGCTGGCCGACCACCAGGCCGGGGGCGATCTCCTCCTCGAAGTCCGCCAGGTGGTCGCGCTGCAGGGTGGCGAAGCGCTGGGTGCGCTCCGCGCCGAGCTCGATCGCCGCCCGCAGATCCTTCGGGAGCCGGTCGCCGCTGCGGGCGATCTCCGCCGCGTCCAGCTCGATCGCCCCGTCGGACTGGCCGTCGAGGGTGCGAGCGTAGCGGCGGACGGCGTCGAGGCCGTCGCGCTCGATCTCGGACAGCATGCGGCTGACCGTCTCGATCACCTCGGGGTCGCGCTGGGCGGGCGGAGCGTCGACCGCAGGAGCCTTCAGCAGGGTGTAGCGGTCGGCGAAGGCAGCGGTGAAGCGGGAGCTCAATTTCATACTGCTGAGCCTGAAGGACGGTTTGCCCCGGGACAACCTCGAATTGTCCTCGCCATCCCATAGGGCGACCCTATGGCAGAGTGGGCGGCATGCCTCCTTCGTCCGCTCCGGCCATCACGCTCAACCAGTTGCGCGCCTTCCTGGCCGCCACCCGGCTGGGCACGTTCTCCGCCGCCGCGGCGGAGCTGCGCACGACCCAGCCCTCGGTCTCGGAACTGATCAAGCGCATGGAGGAGCACTACCGGGTGCCCCTGTTCACCCGGGGAGCGCGCCGGCTCGTCCTGACCGCGGCGGGCGAGGAACTGCTGCCCTACGCCGAGCAGGCGGCGGAGGCGGCCGAGGGCGCCGACCGGGCCCTGCGCTCCCTGACCTCGCTCGACGGCGGAGTGGCCACCTTCGGCCTGCTGCGCAACGCCGACTACTACCTGCTGTCCGACCTGCTCGAAACGTTCCACGCCCGGCATCCCCGGGTGCGGCTGCGGATCGTGGGCCTGAACTCGGTGGAGGTCGCCGAGGCCGTCACCGCGGGCGATCTGGAGGCCGGGCTGGTCGTCCTGCCCATCGACGCCGAGGGCCTCGACATCACGCCGCTGATGCGCGACGAGGTCGTCTACGCCTCGGCGGACCCGGAGCGCACCGCCCGGCCCGTGACGATGACCGACCTCGCCGAGGCGCCACTGATCCTGTACGACGCCCACTACGGCTGGCGGGATCCCACCAGGCGCCAGTTGGCCGAACGTGCCCAGGTGGAGGGCATCACCCTGTCGCCGGTCGTCGAGGTCGAGCAGGTCGACTCCGCACTGCACCTGGTCGCCCGGGGCGCGGGCGACACCATCGTGTCCCGGGCGGTCGCGGGCAGCCGTACGTTCCCGGAGAACCTGCACACCGTCGGTTTCGCCGAGCCGCTGTACGACACCATCGCCGTGGTCCGGCGCCAGGGAGCCGTACTGTCACCGGCGACCCGGGAGATCGCCCGCCTGGCCCGGCGCATGCTGCTGGAGCACTGAACCCGGACCTGGACGACAACGAGCCGGCCGAGAGCGCCGAGCACCGACCGTGCCCATGGTGCGGGAGGTGCCTCGTACCGGTGTGTGCGTCGGTGCGCTGTCCGCTGCCACTCTCCGCCCGGTGTGCGCCGCCGCGCCGGACAGCCCCGCCCGGCTACCGTACGAGTGGTGGCGGGTACCCGTGCTGACAGCTCGCAGGGTCACCGCGCCGCCCGGCTCCCGGACCCCGGGCCAATCATCGGAACAGGCGAACGGCCGCGAGACGGCCGGGGCCCTCAGATCCTCGCAGCGGACACCGGGGCCCCGGCATTTCGTCCTCCCCCGTCCTCGGAGCGATTCCCGCTCGCTCCGGCAGGGGAGGACAAACCGGCGCGGGGACACCTACGGATGGGGAGCCGCTGTGCCCCCGCGTCGGCACGGCCCGTCACCAGGCCTCAAGCCGTACGCTGCCCGCGTGCCTGCCTCACGCCGCCAGCGTCTCGTCCTCCTGCGCCACGCCCTCCCGGGTGGTGCGGTACTGCTCGATCAGCAGGTCGGCCGTGCGCAGGGCCTCTTCCGCGGTGCGCGAGGCGGTCATGACGCAGAGCGTGTAGGTGACGTTCTCCAGGGCACGGCTGGTGCGGCCGGTGGGGCGCACGTCGTGCTCGATCCGTACCTCCGCGAACCGGGCCAGGACCGTACGCAGTTCCTTCTCCGCCGGCACCATCATGGTGATTCCTCTCCCACACAGCACAGCTCGCATGTGGGCTGGGGCCACCGCGAGAATCCGGACTTCATCAGTGGCGTCTTTGTCACTGGGCGACACCGAAGGTGTCGGGTAGACCCCGAGTGCCCCGTCGCGGCGGTTCCATACCTGCGCATGTCTCACTTCCGTCGCACGGGTCGGCGCGGTCCGGGCGCGCGTGCCGGGACGGATCGCCTCAGTGCTCGCCTCCTTCGTCCGGCAGGACGCCGGTGCGGGCCACGCCGGCGTACCACCGCGCGCTGGCCTTGGGGATGCGCCTGCCGGTCGGATAGTCGACGTAGACGGCGCCGAAGCGCTTGCTGTAGCCGTAGCCCCACTCGAAGTTGTCCAGCAGGGACCACAGGAAGTAGCCCCGTACGTCGACGCCGTCCTTGATCGCCCGGTGCACCGCGGAGAGATGGCCGCGCAGGTAGGCGATGCGCTCGGGGTCGACCACCTCGCCCTCCGGGTTCACGTAGTCGTCGAACGCCGCCCCGTTCTCGGTGATCATCAGAGGCATGGCGGGGAAGTCCGCCTTGAGCCGCAGCAGCAGGTCGTACAGGCCGCTGGGGTCGACCGCCCAGCCCATCGCGGTCGTGCTGCCCTCGGGACGGTGGAAGGCGACCTCGGCCCCCGGCCAGGGGCTGTGCTCGCTCTGCCCGTGCCCGTCGGAGCCGTGGCTGGCCTCACCGGTGGCGGCGGAGACGAGGGTGGGCGTGTAGTAGTTGACGCCCAGGAAGTCCAGCGGCTGGTGGATCTCGGCGAGGTCACCGTCCTGCACGAAGGACCAGTCGGTCAGGGAGGCCGTGTCCTGGAGGAGGTCCTGCGGGTAGCGGCCCTCCAACTGCGGGCCCGTGAAGACCCGGTTGGCCAGGGCGTCGATCCGGCGGGCCGCGTCCACGTCCTCGGCCGACTCGGTCAGCGCCCGGACGTGGTGGATGTTGAGCGTGATGGACGCCCGCGCGGCGGACGGCAGTTCGGCGCGCAGCGCCTGTACGGCCTTGCCGTGGGCGAGGTTGAGGTGGTGCGCCGCGCGCAGGGCGGCCACCGGGTCGGTGCGGCCGGGGGCGTGCACACCGGAGCCGTAGCCGAGGAAGGCGCTGCACCAGGGCTCGTTGAGGGTGGTCCAGGTCTTCACCCGGTCCCCCAGCGCGCGGGCCGCGAGCGTCGCGTAGTCGGCGAACCGGTCGGCGGTGACGCGCTCGGGCCAGCCGCCCGCGTCCTCCAGGTGCTGGGGCAGGTCCCAGTGGTAGAGGGTGACGACCGGTTCGATGCCCTTCTCCAGCAGGGCGTCGGTCAGGGCGCGGTAGAAGTCGAGCCCCTTCTGGACGGCCGGGCCGCGGCCGGTCGGCTGCACCCGTGACCACGACAGGGAGAACCGGTAGGCGCTCACCCCGAGGTCGGCCATGATCTCGACGTCCTCGCGCCAGCGGTGGTAATGGTCGGTGGCCACGTCACCGGTGTCGCCGTTGCGCACCCTGCCGGGCGTGTGCGAGTAGGTGTCCCAGATCGAGGGGGTGCGGCCGTCCGCGGTGGCGGCGCCCTCGATCTGGTAGGCGGCGGTCGCCGTGCCCCAGGTGAAGTTCTGCGGGAACCGGACGGCGGTGGAGTGTTCCGGGGTGGGCGCGACACGTCGGGTAACGGTGGTCACGGGAGTCCTTCCAGAGTGCTGCGGGACGGGAGGGGCGGAGCGAGGGCGCCGGCGCCGGAGGGCCCCGGCACCGGAGGGACGGCGGACCGGTCACCCCTTGACCGCTCCCTGCATGATGCCGCCGACGATCTGACGGCCGAAGACGACGAACATCGCGAGCAGGGGCAGCGTGCCGAGCAGGGCGCCCGCCATGATCAGCGACTGGTCTCGCACGTATCCCGCGCTCAGCTGGGTCAGGGCGACGGGCACCGTGGGATTGGACATGTCGAGCACGATGAACGGCCAGAAGAAGTCGTTCCAGGCGTGCACGAACGTGATCATGAACAGGACGGCCATGGGAGCCCGGGCGATCGGCAGGACGATGCTCCAGAAGATGCGCAGGGAGTGCGCGCCGTCCACCCGCCCTGCCTCGACGAGTTCGTCGGGCAGCGCCTCGCTCAGATACTGCCGCATGAAGAACACCCCGACGGCGCTGACGAGCGTGGGGAAGATGACGGCGGGCAGCTGCTGGCCCCAGCCCAGCTCGGTCATCATCATGAACAGCGGTACGACGCCGAGTTGGGGCGGCACCATCATCGTGCCGATCACGAGCATCAGCAGGATGTTGCGGCCCTTGAAGCGCAGTTTTGCGAAGGCGAAACCGGCGAGGGTGGCGAACAGCACCGTGGACAGGGCGATCACACCGGCCACGATCAGGCTGTTGAGCATGGCCTTGCCCAGCGCCGCGTCCTGCCAGGCCTTGCCGAGGTTGTCCAGCAGATGGGGTCCCGGCAGGAACGGCGGGGGTGTCTGCGTGACCCGCGTGTTGTCGGTCGAGGCCGCCACCATCGTCCAGTAGAGCGGGAAAAGGGAGAAGAGCGCCGCGATTCCCAGCAGGATGTAGGCGACGGGGCCCGCGTGATGCTGGCGTCCGGCACCCGGGTGCCGGAACAGCTGCCGGTTCCGCCCGGCGGGCGGGGCGCTCTTGCGCGTCTTCTTCTGTACGGTCCCGGGGCGCGCGTCAGCCGTCTCGACCGGGATGCTGTCTGTGGTCATGGGGATCTCCCGGTCAGGCCCTGCGCGCCAGGACGCGCTTGACGACTCGTTGGACGACGAAGAGGACGATGAGCAGCAGGAACATCGCCCAGGCGACCGTGGCGGCCCGGCCCATCTGGTAGTTTTTCCAGCCCTCCTCGTACAGCAGCAGGCCCAGGGTCTGGTACTGGTTGTCCGCTCCCCCGGTGATGCCGTTGGGGCCCTGGCCGAAGATCAGGGGCTCACCGAAGAGCTGGGTGGCGCCGATCGTGGACAGCACGATGGTGAACACGATGGTGGAACGGATCCCGGGAACGGTGACCTTGAGGAACTGCTGCCAGCGCGAGGCCCCGTCGATGGCCGCGGCCTCGTAGCGGTCGCGCGGGATCGCCTGCATCGCCGCCAGATACAGCAGGGCGTTGTAGCCGGTCCAGCGCCAGATGACGATCGTCGAGATGGCCGTCTGCGCGGCCCACTTGTTGTTCTCGAAGTCGATGTTGTCGATGCCGACCAGGCTCAGCATCCAGTTGATCATGCCGAAGTCGCGTTCGAAGAGCATCGTGAACACGAGGGCCGCGGCGCCCACCGAGGTGGCGTACGGGGTGAGGGCGGCGACACGGAAGAACGTCGAGCCCCGCAGCTGGTAGTTGAGCAGGTGCGCGAGACCGAGCGCCATCATCAGCTGCGGCACGGTCGACAGGACACCGATGGTGAACGTGTTGAGCAGCGCGTTCCAGAAGCGGTCGTCCTCCCACAGCGCCGTGTAGTTGTCGAAGCCGACCCACTCCATGACGTTCAGGGTCGACAGTTCGACGCGGTGCAGCGAGATCCACGAGGTGTAGATGAGGGGGTAGAAGCTGAAGGCCGCGAAGACGACGAAGAACGGGGCGACGAAGGCGTACGGGGCGCCGCGCACGTCGAGGCGGTGCAGCAGCGTGCTGCGGCGCTGACGCTCGGCGCCGGCACCGGTCCCGTCCGGCGCGGCGGTGCCGGGCGCACCGTCTGGGGGTGTCGAGGTGGAGATGGCCACCGGAAGGCGTCCTTCCTGGAGGGTGAGAGCGGGGGTGGTGCTCGGGGGTGACGAGGAGGCAGGGCCCGGCGGCCCGTACGGGCCTTCGATGGGACGCCGGGCGCTGCTACGGAAGCGTCAACGGGCGGTGAAGTCGTGCACTGCGGGCCGTCCGTCGGCCATGGGCCCCGGGCTGTCGAGCCCTGAGCCGTGGGGCCCGGCCGAGTGGGCCCTGGGCGAAGGGAGCCCAGGTCAGCCCGCGGCCTTCTCGATGCGCTTGTCCGTCGTCTTCCACGCCTCGTTCGGGCTCTTGTTCTGCGCCTCGATCAAGGTCAGACCCTGCGAGAAGATGTCCTTGATCGTGCCGTCCTTGCGGCCGAGCACCTGCTCGTCGGGGATCTCCTTGGCCGCTGCGCCGAAGATCTGCCCGATGGGCGCGCCGGCGAAGTAGTCGGACTTGGCGTCGACCACTTCGGGCATCTCCAGCGCCGTCTGCGACGACGGGAAGTTGCCGATCTCCTTGAACAGGTAGGCCTGCTGCTCGGGAGCGGTCAGCCAGGCCACGAGGTCCTGCGCCTCCTTCTTGACCGGGCTCTTCTCCATCACCCCGAGGAAGGAGCCGCCCCAGTTGGCGCCCTGGGGTGCCTTGGCCACGTCCCACTTGCCCTTGTTCTTGGGTCCGGCCTTCTCACTGATGTGGGCGAGCATCCACGCCGGGCAGACCGTGGAGGCGAAGGTGCTGTTGGCCAGGCCGGGGTCCCAGCCGGGCTGGAACTGGCGGAGCTTGGCGGTCAGATCGGACGTGGCCGCCTCGGAGGCCAGCTTCCACGCGTCCTTGACGACAGGGTTCGTCTTGTAGATGAGCTCGCCCTGCTTGTCGTAGAACTGCTGGGAGTTGCCGTAGATCATGGCGTTGAACAGTCCGCTGGAGCTGTCCATGAAGGCGACCTTGTCGTCCTTGGACCCGGCCTTGAACTTCTTGCCCGCGGCAACGTACTTCGACCAGTCGCCCTCCCACAGCTTGGCGACCTTCTCGCGGTCGGTGGGCAGGCCGGCCTGCTCGAACAGGTCCTTGCGGTAACAGACGGCCATCGGACCGATGTCGGTCCCCAGGCCGATCACCTTCTTGTCCGAGGTGGTCACCTGGCTCTGCTTC
This sequence comes from Streptomyces sp. NPDC060205, assembly GCF_042728395.1. Taxonomy (NCBI): domain Bacteria; kingdom Bacillati; phylum Actinomycetota; class Actinomycetes; order Kitasatosporales; family Streptomycetaceae; genus Streptomyces; species Streptomyces sp. NPDC060205. Next base: position 8,617 of record NZ_JBHWZP010000114.1, on the reverse strand, counting down.
CACGGCAGGAAGTGGTCCGTGCCGGGCGCGCCGGCCAGGTCGACGAACTTGTCCTTCTGCGTGTCGGACAGCTCCTTGGCCCGACCGATCTCTATGCCCTGGATGTCCTTCAGCCCGCTGCCTGCCGCCAGGTGGGTCTGCAGCGCGGTGTAGTACGTCTGCTCGTCGCCCGCGACATCCGCCTTGATGACGACGTCCGGGTGCTCCTTCATGTACTTGTCGAGCAGCCCGGTCTCCTTGAAGCCCATCACGCCGAACAGGCCCATGGTGATGGTGGTCTTGCCGTCCTTCTTCCCCCCACCCGTCCCCCCGCTGTCACTGCCTCCGCAGCCCACGACCAGGCCGAGAGCCGACACAACCGATACGGCGGCCACGGCTCGTGTACGCAACTTCTTTCGGACCTTGCCCATTTCGTCCTCCTAGCGGCGGCGCTGACGCACCGGAGTTCGAGCCCCGCGGTCCGCTCCGCAGGCCCGATTTGTCCGGTGGGTACGTTCCCAAACAACGATGGGAACGTGCCCACTCGGTGGCCCAGAGCGTGGCCGCCGCCACAGGGTCCTGTCAAGAAGTTGAAACCACTTCGTTGCCGGAAGATGTCGCGCCGCCGCGCCAGGACCCTTCGGACACCCTTCACGGGTCTGGCACAATGCGCAGGTGGCAGCCGCTGGGGCGGTGCGTGGGCGAGGAGGCGACATGCGGGGCAGGCAGCGTCCGACCATCAAGACCGTGGCCGCGCGCGCCGGTGTCGGACGCACCACGGTTTCACGAGTCATCAACGGCTCGGAGCTCGTCAGCGAGAAGGCCAGGGCCGCCGTCCTCGCCGCCATCGCCGAGCTGAACTACGTGCCGAACTCGGTCGCCAGGGGCCTGGTGACGAGCCGGACGAACTCCGTGGCCCTGGTGATTCCCGAGTCCGAGAGCAGACTGGGCTCCGAGCCGTACTTCTCGGCGGTCATCCGCGGAGTCAGCACCGCTCTCGCGAAGACCCGTACGCAGCTCCAACTCGTCCTCGTACGCGACCAGGCGGAACGTGACCAGCTCACCGAGTCGGTGGCGGAACGCCGTGTCGACGGAGTTCTCCTGGTCTCGGTGCACGAGCACGACCCGCTGCCGGGCCTGCTGGAGGACATGGGGCTGCCCACGGTGCTCGCCGGGCGCCGTTCCGTCGCCGAGTCGCTCAGCCATGTGCACTCCGACAACGCGGGCGGAGCCGCGACGGCCGTCGGCCATCTGCTCGCACAGGGGCGGCGGACCATCGCCACGATCAGCGGCCCCCTCGACATGGACGTGGCCCGCAGCCGGCTCCAGGGGTGGCGCGAGGCCCTTGAGAAGGAAGGGCACGAGGCCGCGGAGCGTCTTGTGGCCTCCGGCGACTTCACCGAGGAGGGCGGCGAGGCCGCCATGCGTTCACTCCTTGAACAAGTCCCGGCACTGGACGCCGTGTTCGTCGCCTCGGACGTGATGGCGGCGGGCGCGCTGGTGGAGTTGCGCAGGCAACGGCGCGGCGTGCCCGACGACGTGGCGGTGGTCGGCTTCGACGACTCCATCATCGCCCGGCACACCAACCCGCCCCTCACCAGCGTGCGTCAGCCCGTCGAGGAGATCGGCGAGACGATCGCCCGTCTCCTGCTGGAGGAGATCGGCAACCCCGACGAGCCGCGCAGACACGTCGTGCTTCCCACGGAGCTCGTCGTACGCGAATCGTCCTGAGCCGGGGGTCCGCCTGAGGTCAGGGGTTCACCTGCGTCAGGGGTTGGCTTGAGTCACGGGTTCGTACGGTCCGGGCGGGCCGCGTGCTCCTTGCCGGGCCGGTGCGGTCCGCACGGGTCCAGGCCCGTGCGGACCGGGCGGGGATCACCGCTACCGCTACGACACCAGGCCGGCGGCTCGGCCCGGGCGCCCGGTCCTGGCCTGCTCGACGAGAGAGACGGCGGCCCTCCCCCACTCGGGATGCGCGAACGCGAACCCGGCCGCGCTCAGCCGGCCCGGCACCACCCGGCGGCTCTTGAGCAGCAGTTCCGTGTCCGAGCGCAGTACGAAAGCCCCCAGCTCGGCCATCCGGCGAGTCGCCGGCAGCCCGACCGGGACACGCCACGCGGTGCGCAGCGCCCGCATGAAGTCGCGGTGCGGAAGGGGCTCGGGCGAGGCGAGGTTCACCGGTCCCTCGATGTCGTCCCGGTCGATCAGGAACTCCACCGCGCGCACGAAATCCTCGTCGTGGATCCAGGAGACGTACTGCGCGCCGCCCGCAACCGGCCCGCCGAGCCCGAGCCGTACGAGCCGCGACAGTACGTCGAACACGCCGCCCCGGTCGGGACTCATGACCATCGCCGAGCGCAGGGCCACCTTGCGGGTCGCGGGGGTCGGCGCCTCGGTCTGCGCCCGCTCCCAGTTCCTGGCGATCTCGACGCTGTATGCCCAGTAGTCCGGCACTCCCGCCTCCGAGCCGCCGATCACCCCGGTGGCCTCGTCGTGCGCCGCGTCGAAGCTGTGGGCGTAGACGGTCGCCGTGCTCATCTGCAGCCAGACGCGCGGTGGCCGCGCGGCGGCGGCGATCGCCTCGCCGACCACGCGCGCCGAGTCCACCCGGGAGTCCATCATGGCTCGCAGGTTCTCCTCGGTGTAACGGCAGGAGACACTGCGTCCGGCCAGGTTGACGACGACGTCGCTGCCGTCGATCACCTCGGCCCAGGGTCCGAGTGTGGTCCCGTCCCAGCCGATGTCCTGCGCCCTCGACGGGCTGCGGGTGATCACCGTGACCTCGTGGCCGGCCGCTGTCAGCGCACGGTCGAGCATCGTGCCCACCTGTCCGGTGCCCCCGGGCAGCACTACCTTCATCGAACCCCCTCGGCTTCGTTCGGCACCAGCGTATCCCGCATTTTTGAACGTGTTCAACCAGGAGGCGGGGGTGACTGCGGGCCCCACGGACCGCGACCTGCCCGGTGGCTGGTTTCCTGGACCCATGATCTCTGTGACGTCGACGCCCGGCCGGGCCCGGATGCGTCCCCTCGCCCACCGGGGCCGCACGTCATGACCGGGCGTCAGGGTTCCGCGGCCTCCGCCCGAGTCGCCGCGGGCGCCGCCGGGTCCGCGCGCACGGCCCCGCCGCTCGATGCCGAACTGGCCGCCGCTCTCGCCGCCTTGGGGGACCTGTCCGGGGCCCGGCTCACCGCGGAGGCCCTCGCCGTCCAGCGGGCGCGGGACGCGGCGAGCAGGCCCCGGCCCACGGCGGCCGAGCTGAGGGCCGACGGCCGGTTCGCCGTCGAGGAGCTGCGCGTGCCCGGCGCGCAGGGCCGGCCGGACGTCACGCTGGTGTACGCGCGGCCCGCCGACGCCACCGGTCCGCTGCCGGTCCTGTACTACCTGCACGGCGGCGGGATGATCATGGGAAACGCCTGGTCCGTCCTGCCGAGGATCCTCCGCGACTGGTCCGGCCCTCTGGGTCTGGCGGTCATGTCCGTGGAGTACCGGCTCGCCCCGGAGACGCCCTACCCGGGACCGTTGGAGGACTGCCACGCGGGCCTCCTGTGGACCGTCGGCCGGGCGGACGCGCTCGGTGTCGACGCCGGACGTGTGGTCATCGGAGGCAAGAGCGCGGGCGGCGGGCTCGCCGCGGCCCTGACGCTGCTCAACCGGGACCGGGGCGACGGGCCGGCACCCGTAGGGCAGCTCCTGCTGTGCCCGATGCTCGACGACCGGCTCGACAGTCCCTCCGCCCACCGATCGGCCGGCGCCGGCCTGTGGGACAGAGCCTCGACCGCCGTCGCCTGGCAGGCCTACCTGGGAGACAGGTACGGCGCGTCCGACCTGCCGCCGTATGCCGCCCCGGCCCGCGCCACCGACCTCGGCGGGCTGCCGCCCACCTACGTCGACGTCGGCTCGGCGGAGACCTTCCGCGACGAGGACGTCGACTACGCCCGCCGGATCTGGCGGGCCGGCGGCGACGCCGAACTGCATGTCTGGCCCGGCGCGTTCCACGGCTTCGACTCCGTCGCCCCGGGCGCGGCCCTCTCCCGCGCGGCCCGCGACGCCCGGACCCGGTGGCTCGGCCGCATACTCGGACGGGCCCGCCCGCACTGAGACCGCGACGGAACCGCCGTCCCTCCTCGAAAGGCCTCTCGGCAAAGGCTTCCCGACAGAGGCGGCCCGGCAGGAGGCAGCTTGGTAGGGGCAGTTCGGCAGACGCTCTCCGCGCAGGGTGCCGCGGCCGAAAAGCGCGTGCTCCGGTGCCGGTCGCATGCGAAGATCTTCAGGCCCGTGCGGGTCGCAACCCGCCGCAGGAACGATGTCCCGGAGAGTCGATGCGCCGCGCCCACCTCCTCTACACCGCTGTCCTCGCGCTCTGCACCGCCTGTTCCGGCGGCGCGGACACCGGCTCGGGAGGGAGTGCGAAGAACGCCGCGGACCACGCGGCGGCCGTACGGGCGGCGATCGCGAGGACGAGCGCGGACAGCGTCCGCGTGGACGAGACGATCGAGATGCGGTCCACCGACAGCCCCACGACGTACGTGTTCGCGATCGGCGGTGCCTTCGACCTGGCGGGTGACAGGGGCCGCCTCACGGTGGACCTTGAGGACAGCGGCATGGACACCGTCGAGGAGGTCTTCGTCGGTGACACGGTCTATGTACGGGGCTCGCGGACGGTGGCCGAGGGCAAGTGGGCCGCCGCCGACCGGAGCGAGGCCCGCACCAGCTACTTCCTGCGGTCGCCGCTGAACGACCCCGAGCATCTGCTCCGCCAGATGAAGGCGATGCGGCAGGTCTCGGAGGAGGGCGAGGAGCAGGTGAACGACGCTCCGGCGGTGCATTACCGGGGCACGATCGACCACGCCACGGCGACGCTCCGGATGACGGCGAAGACCAGACAGGGGCTGGACGAGGCCCGCGAAAAACTGGGCGTCGACGTGCCCGTGTACGCGGACGTGTGGGTCGACGCGAAGGGGCGCGCCGTCCAGGTCAGGCTGTCCTACTTCGGCGGTCTCAAGGCCGTGACGACGATGACGCTCTCGGACTTCGGAACGCCGGTGAAGGCGCAGGCGCCGTCGGACGAGGAGGTCGTCCCCGTGACGGCGGGCGAGGACGTCCTGCTGGCGTGAGCGGCGGCTCGGACGCCGGTGCGCGGTCGGCGTCCGTCAGGTGCCGGTGACTCCGTCGATCCCCTCGCGGATGAGATCGGCATGACCGTTGTGACGCGCGTATTCCTCGATCATGTGCACCAGGATCCAGCGCAGTGAGACTCCATGATGGCCGACGTGCTCCGCGTCCTGTTCGGGCAGGCGGCCGGAGTCGTCCAGGGTCGCGTCGGCGATCAGCGCACGGCCCCGGGCGATCTCCGCCCGCCAGACGGCCATCACCTCGGCGAGTCCCCGGCCGGGCTCAAGGGCGAAGCCGTCGTGATTGCCCTGCCCGAAGACGGGTGGCACGTCCTCTCCCGCGAAGACGCGCTGGAACCAGTTGCGCTCCACCTCGGCCAGGTGCTGGACGAGGCCGAGCAGCGTCATCGACGACGGCGCCGCCGCGGCCAGTCGTAACTGATCGTCCTTGAGGTCCGCACATTTCAGGGTGAGGGTAGCGCGGTGGAAGTCCAGCCACGCCTCCAGCATGGCGCGTTCGTCGGCGTGGGTGGGCGGGATGGGCCGTCCGTCCGGTGTCGTCTTCATGGCCACACCCTGGCAGGGGCGGCCGGGCCCACACAGCCCTGTACCGGTCGGGAAACGGGTGCGAGGGCGACGATCGCCCGGGCCAGGGCGGCGGGGGCCCTCCCGCGGGATCAGGCCCTGGGTGGAAGCGCGCTTCCGGGAGCACCACGAGGCCGCGTACTACGCCCAGGCGCCTGAGCTGTGCGCCCGGCCGCGGTGCAGCAGGCCACCGGCCGCGCCGCGAAGGCGTACGCCGTCGAGCGGATCGTCCTGGAGGCCCGGCGGCTCCACGCGCACGTCCGGCTCACGGCGCCCCGATGCACGCGGGCACTCGGTTTCCCCGACGCGTCGAACTTCTCGGTGTTCTTCCTCGACGCGACAGGTGCCCGTCCGGGTGCGGGGCAGGCGAGGGTTGCCGCCGATCGACATCACGCCTCAAATGCCCTGATATGCACTTTTCCCTGAACCGTCCTAGCCTGGCGGATATCGCTCGGGGCGGTCGACGGCCGGTACCGCCGGCGGAGGGTGAGCTTCCATGGCTGAGCGACGTATACGGTCCGGACTTGTCGGCGAGTTGTCGGCGGAGTTCGCGGGCACCCTGATCCTCATCCTCTTCGGATGCGGTGTGGTGGCCCAGGTGTCCGCGGGAGGCGCTCTCACGGATCCGGCGGGCGGTCTCGGCGACCACGACAGCATCGCCTGGGCGTGGGGCCTCGGTGTCACCCTCGGCGTCTATGTGGCGGCGCGGCTGAGCGGCGCCCACCTCAATCCCGCGGTGACCGTCGCACTCGCGGCGTTCAAGGGATTCCCGTGGCGCAAGGTGGCGCCCTACGCGCTGGCGCAGACGGCCGGTGCCTTCGTGGCCGCCCTCCTCGTCCGCTGGAACTACAGCGAGGCGCTGGCGAAGGCCGACCCCGGACACACCATCAAGACACAAGGTGTGTTCTCGACGCTGCCCGGCAACGGCAACCCCGCCCTGCCGGTCCACGAGTGGGGCGCGTTCCGTGACCAGGTCATCGGCACCGCCATCCTGCTGCTGCTGATCATGGCCATCACCGACTTGCTGAACACGCCGCCGGGCGCGAACCTCGGCCCGTTCATCACCGGCCTGGTCGTGGTCGCGATCGGCATGGCATGGGGGACGAACGCGGGATACGCCATCAACCCGGCCCGTGACTTCGGACCGCGGCTGGCCAGCTTCTTCACCGGCTACGGCGGAGCGTGGCGAGATCAGTACGGGAACCTGTACTTCTGGGTGCCGATCATCGGCCCGCTGATCGGCGGCCTCCTCGGCGCGGGGCTGTACAAGCTCTTCATCGGCCGCTTCCTGCCGTCCGCGGAACCCGATCCGCCGGGACGCATCCCGGCCCCCAAGGACTGACCCGACCGGCCGGAGAGGCGGTATCCCATGGCGGACTTCATCGGCGCGGTGGACCAGGGAACCACCAGCACCCGATTCATGATCTTCGACCACGGCGGCAACGAAGTGGCGAAGCACCAGCTGGAGCACGAACAGATCCTGCCGCGGTCGGGCTGGGTGGAGCACGACCCGGTGGAGATCTGGGAGCGCACCAACTCGGTGATCCAGAACGCCCTGCGGCACGGCGGCCTGTCGGGGACCGACCTGGCCGCGATCGGCATCACCAACCAGCGCGAGACCACGGTGGTCTGGGACCCGCGCAACGGCCGCCCGTACTACAACGCCATCGTGTGGCAGGACACCCGCACCGACGCGATCGCGGCGGCCCTGGAACGCTCGGGGCAGGGCGACGTCATCCGCCGCAAGGCCGGGCTGCCGCCGGCCACGTACTTCTCCGGGGGCAAGATCCAGTGGATCCTGGAGAACGTCGACGGCGTACGCGAGGCGGCGGAGCAGGGCCATGCCCTGTTCGGCAACACGGACGCGTGGGTCCTGTGGAACCTCACCGGCGGGCCCGACGGCGGTATCCACGCCACCGACGTGACCAACGCCAGCCGCACCATGCTGATGAACCTGGAGACCCTCGACTGGGACGACGAACTGCTGGGCTTCTTCGGCGTCCCGCGGGCCATGCTGCCCGCCATCAAGCCCTCGTCGCACGCGGAGGCGTACGGCGTCACGCGTGCCTCCCGGCCACTGCGCGCGGCCGTTCCCATCGGGGGCGTGCTCGGCGACCAGCAGGCGGCGACCGTCGGACAGGTCTGCTTCGCGCCGGGCGAGGCGAAGAACACCTACGGCACGGGCAACTTCCTGGTGCTCAACACCGGCACGGAGCTCGTGCGCTCCGAGCACGGGCTGCTCACCACCGTGGCGTACAGGTTCGGTGACGAGCCGGTGGTCTACGCGCTCGAAGGCTCCATCGCGGTGACCGGCTCCGCGGTGCAGTGGCTGCGCGACCAGATGAAGATCATCAAGACCGCCGCCGAGAGCGAGGACCTCGCCCGCAGCGTCGAGGACAACGGCGGGATGTACTTCGTGCCGGCCTTCTCCGGTCTGTTCGCGCCCTACTGGCGCTCCGACGCGCGCGGGGCGATCGTCGGGCTCGCCCGGTACAACGACAACGCGCACCTGGCTCGGGCGACCCTGGAAGCCATCTGCTACCAGAGCCGCGACGTCGTGGACGCCATGGAACAGGACTCCGGGGTCCACCTCGACGTCCTAAAGGTCGACGGCGGGGTCACCGCCAACGACCTCTGCATGCAGATCCAGGCCGACGTCCTCGGTGTCCCCGTGAGCCGTCCCGTCGTCGCCGAGACGACCGCGCTGGGCGCCGCGTACGCGGCGGGTCTCGCCACCGGATTCTGGCGGGACACCGACGAACTGCGCACCCACTGGAACGAGTCGAGACGCTGGGAGCCGCAGTGGTCCGACGAGCGGCGCGCGGAAGGCTACGACGGGTGGAAGAGGGCCGTGGAACGCACCCTCGACTGGGTGCGTGTCCCCTGACGGCGCGTGTGACGGCGCGTACGCGGAGCGCGGCACCGGCTGTGTCCGGTGC
>NZ_JBHWZP010000113.1:0-26183 GCF_042728395.1 Streptomyces sp. NPDC060205 | reverse complement strand
GCGTCGTAGATCCCTACGACGCGGCCGCGGTGCGTGACAGCCGGCACCTGATGCCGGCCGCTGTCGGTCAGTGCGCTCCGGTTCCGGTGAGCGAGCGGACCTCCAGCTCGGCGTACTTGCCTGCGTCCGGTTCCTCCTTGGACAGGAGGGTGCCGAGGAAGCCCAGCAGGAAGCCGACGGGGATCGAGATGATGCCCGGGTTCTCCAGCGGGAACCAGTGGAAGTCGACGTCCGGGAACATCGAGGTGGCCTTGCCCGAGACGACCGGCGAGAAAAGCACCAGGCCGACCGCCGTGGCGAGCCCTCCGTAGATCGACCACAGCGCGCCCTGGGTGGTGAACCGCTTCCAGAAGAGGCTGTAGAGGATCGTCGGCAGGTTGGCGGAGGCGGCGACCGCGAAGGCGAGGGCCACCAGGCCGGCGACGTTGAGGTCACGGGCCAGGGCGCCGAGGCCGATGGAGACGACACCGATGCCGATGGTGGCGTACCGGGCCGCGTTGATCTCCTCCTTCTCGGTGGCCTTGCCCTTCCTGATGACGTTCGCGTAGATGTCGTGGGCGAACGACGAGGACGACGCCAGGGTCAGACCGGCGACCACGGCGAGGATCGTGGCGAAGGCCACCGCGGAGATCGTGGCGAGCAGGATCGCGCCCCAGGCCGAGTCGACGCCGCCCAGGTGCAGGGCGAGCAGGGGCGCCGCCGTGTTGCCGGCGGGGTTCGACTCGACGATCTCCTCCTTCGAGATGAGGGCCGCCGCGCCGAAGCCGAGCGCGATGGTCATCAGGTAGAAGCCGCCGATGATGCCGATCGCCCAGTTCACGGACTTCCGCGCGGCCTTGGCGTTGGGCACGGTGTAGAAGCGGATCAGGATGTGCGGCAGACCGGCGGTGCCCAGCACCAGCGCGATGCCCAGCGAGATGAAGTCGATGCTGGAGGTGGTCGTGAGCCCGTACTTCAGGCCGGGCTCCAGGAACGCCGCGCCGCCGCCGCTGTTCTCGGCGGCCTTGCCGAGCAGCTCCGAGACGTTGAAGTCGAACTTGAGGAGCACCAGGAAGGTGATGAGCAGGGTGCCGCCGATGAGCAGCACGGCCTTGACCATCTGGACCCAGGTGGTGCCCTTCATGCCGCCGATGGTGACGTACACGATCATCAGGACGCCGACCAGGGCGACGATGCCGACCTTGCCCGCGTCGCTGGTGATGCCGAGCAGCAGGGAGACCAGGACGCCCGCGCCCGCCATCTGCGCGAGCAGATAGAAGATCGAGACGACGATCGTGGAGGTGCCGGCGGCGGTACGGACCGGGCGCTGGCGCATGCGGTAGGCGAGGACGTCGCCCATCGTGTAGCGGCCGGAGTTGCGCAGCGGTTCGGCGACCAGGAGCAGCGCCACCAGCCAGGCGACGAGGAAGCCGATGGAGTACAGGAAGCCGTCGTAGCCGAAGAGGGCGATGGCGCCCGCGATGCCGAGGAACGAGGCCGCGGACATGTAGTCGCCGGAGACGGCGAGCCCGTTCTGGAAGGCGCTGAAGGAGCGTCCGCCGGCGTAGAAGTCGGAGGCGTCCTTGGTCTGCCGGCCCGCCCAGACCGTGATGACGAGGGTCGCGACGACGAAGACCGCGAACAGGGAGATGATCAGCGGCCGGTGCTCGCTGGCCTCCCCCGCCGCGAGCTGCGCCTGTGCGAGCTGTACCTGACCGATCGCGGGGCTCATGCGCCGCCCTCCATCCGGGACTTGATCGCCTCGGCCTTGGGGTCGAGCTTGGTCGAGGAGTGACGCTCGTACCACCAGGCGATGAGGAACGTGGTGAGGAACTGGGCGAGGCCCAGCACGAAGGCGACGTTGAAGTTGCCGAACAGCTTGGTGCCCATGAAGTCGTCCGCGTAGATCGACAGCAGGACGTACAGCAGGTACCAGCTGATGAAGCCGATGGTCAGCGGGAAGGCGAAGGAGCGGTGGGCGCGGCGCAGTTCACCGAACTCGGCGCTCTCCTGCACCTCGACGAACTCCGCTGTGGACGGGAGATGAGGTTCGGCTTTCGAGGGGGGTGGTGCGTCGGTGGCCACGGAGTCTCCTCGCGTTGCGGGTGCGGGTTTCGAGGCGGATTCGGGTGCGGGTCCGTCGCCGGACGGGGGTCTGTCCGGATCAGCGGACGGGGGTCCGTCCGGATCGGCGGGTGGGCTGGGTTCGGGCATGGCTGATTTCTGACCTCACGGTGACGTGGATCACGTGGGCCGGGTGGCGATGCTAGGGCCCCCGGCCGTGATCCAACAGGGGGCTCGACGGTGCTCGTGCTCCCTGCTCAACGTCACGGCGCCGCACGGGGAGCGGTTCAACACCCGGCACTTCTTTCGGAACCCGGCTCCGGCGTTTCACAAGACATCCCCGTAAGTCATTGCTGGCCAGGGATGCCGGGAGATAGCTTCGCCCTGCACCACCCAGTCATGTACCTGCCCGAGCACCACCTGTGTTCGGGCCGGTTCCTTTTCCGGATGATGTGGAGACCCCATGGCTCATCTGCGCTCCAGACGCCGCCTCGCTCTCGCCGTGCCCGTCGTGCTGTCGCTCACCGCCACGCTCGGTTTCCTGCCGGGTGCCGCTTCGGCCGCCCCGCTGCGGTCCGCTCCCGCCGCGACCGCGGCCGACGGACCGAACCTCGCGTACGTGGTCAACACGAAGACCGACCACCGCACGCTCGGATCGGTGAAGAAGGCGGTCGTCGAGGCCGGCGGCACCGTCGTCGTCACGTACGACAAGATCGGCGTCATAGTCGCCCACTCGGCCAACCCCGAGTTCGGATCGCAGATCCGCGCGGTGCGCGGCGTCCAGTCCGCCGGTGCCACGCGTACGACCCCGCTGACCGCCGCGGGTACGACGGACGAGGGCGCCGCCGACTTCCTGTCCGCCGCGGAGGCCGCCAAGGTGAAGGCCGCGGCCACGCCGGAGAGCGAGCCCCTTGAGGCCGACCAGTGGGACCTGCGCGCGATAGGCGCCGACAAGGCCGCGAAGATCAACCCGGGCAGCAGGAAGGTCACGGTCGCCGTGATCGACACGGGTGTCGACGACACGCACCCCGACCTGGCCCCCAACTTCTCCGCCAAGCAGTCCGCCAACTGCGTGGGCGGCGTGGCCGACACGAGTGCGGGCGCCTGGCGTCCGTACACCGCCGAGGACTACCACGGCACGCATGTCGCCGGTGAGATCGCCGCCGCCCGCAACGGCATCGGCGTCGCCGGTGTCGCGCCCGGCGTGAAGGTCTCCGGCATCAAGGTCAGCGACCCGGACAACGGGCTCTTCTACCCGGAGAGCGTCGTCTGCGCCTTCGTGTTCGCCGCCGACCACGGCGTGGAGATCACGAACAACAGCTACTACGTGGACCCGTGGCTCTACAACTGCATGGACGACCCGGACCAGAAGGCGATCGTCGACGCGGTCAACCGGGCCCAGCAGTACGCCACGAAGAAGGGCACCCTGCACCTCGCGTCGGCCGGCAACTCCAACCACGACCTGGCCTCGGACGCCATCGTGGACGAGTCCAGCCCCGACGACTCGACGCCGGTCACCCGCACGATCGACCCGCACGAGTGCTTCGACGTACCCACCCAGCTGCCGGGTGTCGTCACGGTGAGCGCGACCGGCGTACAGAACCTCAAGTCGTACTACTCGACGTACGGCAAGGGTGTCATCGACATCGCCGCTCCCGGCGGTGACCGGCTCTACCAGATCCCGGACACCCCGTCGAAGAACGGCCGCATCCTCTCCACGATGCCGAACAACCAGTACGGCTTCCTCCAGGGGACGTCGATGGCGTCGCCGCACGCCGCCGGGGTCGCCGCGCTGCTGAAGTCCGAGCACCCGTGGGCGAGCCCCGCCCAGCTGCAGGCGCTGCTGAAGGCCCAGGCGGACAACCCGGGCTGCCCGGACTCGTACGACCAGGACGGCAACGGCACGCAGGACGCCACCTGTGAGGGCGGCAAGCGCGTGAACGGCTTCTACGGCTTCGGCATCGTCAACGCGCTGAAGGCCGTCAAGTAGCCGGATCGGTTCAGGAGTTCCCGCACGGCCCAGAACCTCCCGCACGGCACGGCCCTTCCCGCACGGCACGGCCCGCACGCATCTCGCGAAACGAACTGGAGACAGCATGACCGCGCCCACCACCCGCTCGCGCCGCCTCATAGCCATCCCGCTGGGGATGACGATGGCCACGGCTCTGGCCTTCCTGCCGAACGTCAGCGCTTCCGCCGCTCCGGCGGACGGCGCGGCGGACGTGGCGAAGCAGATCTCGGCGGAGGCCACCCCGCTGAGCTACGTCGTCAACGTCCGGTCCGGGCACGGCACTTCGTCCCACGTGAAGAAGGCCATCGCCAAGGCCGGCGGCACGATCGTGACGTCGTACGACCGGATCGGCGTGATCGTCGTCCACTCGTCGAACGCCGACTTCGCCAAGACCATCCGCAAGGTGCGCGGAGTCGAGTCGGCGGGCTCGACGCGTACGGCCCCGCTGCCCGCGCAGTCCACGACCGACGTCGGCACCCCGAAGGCGCTCACCGCGCAGGAGATCGCCGACGTCGACGCCGCGGCCGGACAGGACCCGCTGGAGCCCCTGCAGTGGGACCTGCCCGCCATCAAGGCGGACAAGGCGCACGAGAAGACGCTCGGCAGCAAGAAGGTCACCGTCGCCGTGATCGACACCGGTGTCGACGACACGCACCCCGACATCGCGCCGAACTTCGACCGCGAGGCGTCGGTCAACTGCGTGTCGGGCAAGCCGGACACGACCGACGGCGCCTGGCGGCCGAGCGCCGCCGAGAGCCCGCACGGCACGCACGTGGCGGGCGAGATCGCCGCCGCGAAGAACGGCATCGGCGTCACCGGTGTCGCGCCCGGCGTGAAGGTCTCCGGCATCAAGGTCTCCACCACGGCCGGCTTCTTCTACACGGAGGCCGTCGTCTGCGGCTTCATGTGGGCGGCCGAGCACGGCGTGGACGTCACGAACAACAGCTATTACACCGACCCGTGGTACTTCAACTGCAAGAACGACCCGGACCAGAAGGCGCTCGTCGAGGCCCTCACCCGGGCCACGAAGTACGCGGAGAAGAAGGGCACGGTCAACGTCGCGGCGGCCGGCAACGAGAACTACGACCTCGCCGCCGACGAGATCACCGACCCGAGCTCGCCGAACGACACGACTCCCTCGGACCGCGTCATCGACCCGTCCGAGTGCCTCGACATCCCGACCCAGCTGCCGGGTGTCGTCACGGTCGCGTCGACGGGCGCGAAGGGCATCAAGTCGTCCTTCTCCAACCACGGCCTGGGCGTCATCGACATCGCGGCCCCCGGCGGCGACTCGACGCGCTACCAGACCCCCGCCCCGCCCGCCACCAGCGGCCTGATCCTCGGCCCGCTGCCGGGCGGCTCGTGGGGCTACATGGCCGGTACGTCGATGGCGTCCCCGCACGTCGCGGGCGTCGCGGCCCTGATCAAGTCGACGCACCCGCACGCCTCGGCCGCCCTGGTCAAGGCCCTGCTGTACGCGGAGGCCGACGCCACGCCGTGCACCGACCCGTACGACATCGACGGTGACGGCAAGGTCGACGCGGTCTGCGAGGGCCCGAAGAACCGCAACAGCTTCTACGGCTGGGGCACCGCGGACGCGCTGGACGCGGTGACCAAGTAATCGTGACCGAGTCGCGGTGATCGAGGGGGACCCGCGCGGTCCGAGGGCATCGCGTGCGTGAGGGGTCGGGCGGCCGTGTGCTGCCCGGCCCCTTCGTGTTGACCGGTCGGGGTGTCGACGGGCGCGGATTGCCTCCGCCCCGGCTGAGTCGCGGGGCGGCCGGACGCGTATGAATGGGCGGAATGCCCGTGGGCGGGTGGAATCCCCGTGGCGCGGCCGGAATGCCGTTCCGCCAGTTGTTTTCCAGGACTTGCCCAGGTCTGGGACGACTGGTGAAGATCTTGGGGTGAGTTCGATACGACCGACTGCCGGCACGGGTGGCGAGGCGGGCGCTCCCCGGGTGAGCGCGGCCTCCCTCCGGCGTTCCGTCACCGTCCTCGCCCTGGTGGCGCTGGCCGCGCTGATCCCCCTGCTCGGGCCGTCCCTCGCGCTGGACGGCACGGGCGAGGCCGCCGCGCCAGGGGTGGGCGGGATCGCGTTGCTGCGGACGGTCCTGTTCGCTGCGGTGTGCGTGCCGGCCGGCGAACTGTTCGTCACCCGGCTGGCGCGACGGGTGCCGGGAGCCCCCTGGGAGGACGCGCCGCGCAGCTGGGCCCCGGTCTCGGCCGCCGCCGGTTTCGTCGCGGCGCTCGGTCTCGCCTCGGTGGTGGCCACCGGGAACCTGGTGCCGCGCCGGCTCTCCGACATGGACATCGGCGGGCTCTACCAGTCGCGGGACGGCGCGCTCGCGCTCCTGGAGGTCAACGCGTTCGTCGTGCTGGGCCTGTGCGCCCTGTCGCGCCGGCCGGGCACCCAGGTGTGGCCGCTGGCCGCGGTGGCCGTCGCGGAGGCCCTGCGCGCCCATCCGACGACCGAACAGAGCCCGCTGATCGGTTCGGGCCTGACGCTCGTTCATGTGACCTGTGCGGCCCTGTGGGCGGGCGGGCTGCTGTACGCCCTGCGCACGCTGCTCCGGTGGCGCAACAGTGCCCCTGGGGAGGGCGCCGCGCTGTTGGGCCTCTACGCGCGCGTGGCGGCCGTCCTGCTCGCCGCGATCACCGCGACGGGCGTGTGCAGCACGCTGCGCCGGATGCCGCCCGGCACGGTGCTGGACCAGCTGACGACGACGGCGTACGGGCGCACGCTGCTCGCGAAGGTGCTCCTCGTGGTCGTCGTCGCCGTCCTCGCGCTGTGGGCCCGGCGCCGGCTCCACCGGGCGGCCGATCCGCTCACCGCCTACTCCCCCGCGCGCGCGGAGGTCGTGGCGCTGGGTCTGGTGGTGGCGGTCTCGGCCCTGCTCACGGCGGTGCCGGTGCCGATCCGCTGGTGACCCCGTCGGGGCCGCTCGGGCGGGTCAGGCGGTGACCATGACCTTGAGCGCGGTGCGCCCGTCCATCGCCTTGTAGCCGTCCGGTACGCCGTCCAGAGGGACCGTCAGGTCGAAGACGGGCGACGGGTCGACGGTCCCGTCCAGCACGTCGGGCAGCAGTTCCGGGATGTACGAGCGGACGGGCGCGACCCCGCCCCGCAGGGCGATGTTCCGGTCGAACATGACGCTTAGGTCGAGTCCGGTGCCGCTGCCGTGCGGGACACCGACGAAGCCGATGGCGCCGCCGTCGCGGGTGATGTTCACGGCCGTGCTCATCGACTGCTCGGTGCCGACGGCCTCGACGACGGCGTGCGCGCGCTGGCCGCGGGTGAGTGCACGGACCGCCTCGACGGCCGCGTCCCCGCGTTCGGCGACCACGTCGGTGGCCCCGAAGCGCCGCGCGATGTCCGTACGCGTCTCATGGCGGCCCAGCGCGATGATCCGCTCGGCGCCGAGGCGCTTGGCGGCCAGCACGGCGCACAGGCCGACCGCTCCGTCACCGACGACGGCGACCGTGGCGCCGGGGCGGGCGCCCGCGCCGAGGGCGGCGTGGTGGCCGGTCCCCATGACGTCGGAGAGGGTGAGCAGGGCGGCCAGCAGACGGTCGTCGGAGGCGGCCTCGGCGGGCAGCGCGACGAGCGTGCCGTCGGCGTACGGGACGCGCACGGCCTCGCCCTGGCCGCCGTCGGACCCCACGGAACCCCAGAATCCGCCGTGTTCGCAGGAGGTGGTGAGCCCTTCGCGGCAGTAGTCGCACACGCCGTCGGACCACATGAAGGGCGCGACGACGAGATCGCCCCGGCGGACGGTGCCCACGTCGGCGCCGGTCTCCTCGACGATCCCGAGGAACTCGTGCCCGATGCGCTGCCCCGGTGTGCGCGCCGACTCGCCCCGGTACGCCCACAGGTCGCTGCCGCAGATGCACGCGCGCAGGACCCGTACGACGGCGTCGCCCGGCTGCCGCACCACCGGGTCGGGGACGTCCTCCACGCGCAGGTCGAACGGGGCGTGGATGGTGGTGGCGCGCATGCGGGGTCCTGCTTCCGGCTCAGGTGGTGACGGTGCTCGGGTGGTGACCGTCCTCGGGCGGACGGTCAGGAGGTGGTGACGGTCCGGTTCCCACGGTACGTCGCAGGGGGTCCGGGCCGCGCGCCGGGCGCCCCGAGTACGCCCCTGACCAGCAGGTACTGCGCCGCGAGATAGGTCAGCATGATCCACAGGTCGGGCCGTGGCGGCTGCGGCCATGCGGCGACACCGGTCGCGATGAGGGTGTCCGACAGCATGAACAGGGCGCCCCCGGCCGCCGCGAGGGGCCCGAGCCGCGTGGCCCCGTACGCCATCGCGGTCAGCAGCAGGCTGTAGCCGGCGACGGGCACGCGGAGGCCGGTGGGGAGGCCGGGCCACAGGAGGGTGACGGTGGCGAGGAGGGCGAGGGCGTACGCGGCTGCCGTGAGCCGGCCCGTACGCGTGCCCGGGGCCGCTGATCCGCCGAGCCTCGCGAAGAGCAGCAGGTAGCAGACGTGGCCGGCCGCGAAGGAGGCCATTCCGGCGAGGAACGCCGGTTCGGCGTCGAGGAGGAGCAGGACGTCGCCGCCCCATCCGAACAGCAGGGCCCCGACGAGGAGCGGGGGCCCGCCGCGCAGATACGCGTAGCCCGCGAGCAAGGGCATCAGCAGCGGCTTGGCAACGGCATGACCGGTGTCGAGGCCGACGGCCAGGGAGAGCAGGTCCACGGCGCCCACCAGAGCGAAGGAGACGCCGAGGACGACGGTCAGCACGCGCGCGTGGCGCGGATTCACGCGGCGGATTCCGGAACGGCGGTCTCCGGGGGTGCGGCCCGCACTGAAGAGGAGACGGAGGGTGCGGCGGACGCGGACGCGGGCGCGGGTCCAGCGGGGTGGCGGGGCTGCCAGCCCGGCCCCCCGAACACCCGCCCACCGCGCTCGCGCCAGCTCCCCGCCGCCCGCAGATCCCTGGCGATGGCGGCGTACTCGTGCGTGGCGACCCGGATCGGGTTGTACGTGTGGATGTTCTTCGTCAGCCCGTACACCGGCCGGTCCGTCTCCGGGACGAACGAGCCGAAGAGGCGGTCCCAGACGATCAGGATCCCGCCGAAGTTCCGGTCCAGGTAGCCGCCCTGGGAGGCGTGGTGGACCCGGTGGTGCGAGGGCGTGTTGAAGACGAACTCGAAGGCCCGGGGCAGCTTGTCGATGCGCTCGGTGTGGATCCAGAACTGGTACACGAGGTTCGCGGACGAGCAGAACGCGAGCGCGGCCGGATGGACGCCGAGGGCGATGAGAGGCACGTAGAACGGCCACACCGTCCAGGTCGTCCAGGGCTGTCGCAGCGCGGTGGTGAGATTGAACTTCTCACTGCTGTGATGCACCACGTGGCAGGCCCACAGGACGCGGATCACATGGTGCCCGCGGTGGGACCAGTAGTAGAAGAAGTCCTGCGCCAGCAGAAGCAGTGGCACGGTCCACCACAGGACGGGCACGCGCAGTGGTGTCAGCTCATATATGGCGGTGTAGACGGCAAGGATCGGGATCTTCCACAGGAAGTCGAAGGCCATGCTCCCCAGGCCCATGCCGACACTCGTGGCGGCGTCCTTCGTCTCGTATCCGGCGGCGTCCTCGTCCGGATGGATACGGACACTCACCATCTCCACCACGGTGAGCAGCACGAAGGCGGGTATCGACCACAGCACGACATCGGGCAGGTTCGGCATTACTGCACCGTAGGACGGCCGGCCGACTGCGGCTAGACGTTGTTACCCACAAGTATTACCGACGGTACGCGCTTGTTTCTTGGTGATCTCCGCCAATGGCCGTGCGGCCCGCCCTACGATGCGAAGTCGTGCCGTCGGACCTGCTGGACGGGGAGGGCTGCGATGCAGGGGCTCGAAATGGTGCTCGTCCGGCTGGCGTCGACGGTGGCTTCGGCCCTCGCGAAGTCTCTCCTCACGCCGAAGCGGGGCGCGGGGCTGGTCTCCGCTCCCGTACGCCCTCTACCGGGACCGGCCAGCCCGGACCGCCTCGCCAAGGTCCTGTCGGCCCGTATCTCGGCCGCGTACCCCACCCTCCCAGAGCACGAGCGGCTGGCCGCCGTCGCCGCCGTCCAGGACACCTTCGCGACGGCGGACCCGCTCGACGAGGAGCGACTGTTCGCCCTCGACCTGGATCCCGCACGCGTACGGGACGCACTGCCGACGGCCCCCTCGGACCTGAGCGAACGGGCCCGCGACCTCTACGCCGAACTGCTCACCCTGTGCTGCGCACACCTGGTCGAACAGCTCACCGCCGATCCGTCGTTCGCGGCCCGCGCCGCGGTGGAACAGACCCGGCGGGCCGGGCGGGCGGAGGAGCTGCTGAACCGCCTCGCGGAACCCCGCGCGGAGGCCGTCGCGCTCGGCTTCGAGCAGCGGTACGCGGACTTCGTGGCCGACACGCACGGCCGGATGGAGCTCTACGGGCTCACTCTGGGGAACCGGTCCCGGGCCGAGTGGTCGCTCGACACGGCGTACATCAGCCTCACGGTCAGCGACGAACGCCCGGAGGAGGAGGCCCATCGGCAAGGACTCGGTCCGCCTCGGGCCGCCCAGACCTCCGTCAAGGTGGAGCAGGCGCTGGCGGGCTGCGAGCGGCTCGTGCTGCGCGGTCCGGCCGGGTCGGGCAAGTCGACCCTCGTACAGTGGCTCGCGCTCAACGCGGCCCGACGCGGCTTCGGCCCCGAACTGGCCGGCTGGAACCTCTGTGTGCCGTTCGTGCTGCGCCTGCGGTCGTTCAGCACACCGGACGGTCTGCCGCTGCCGCAGGACTTCCTGTCCGCCGCAGGGGTCCCTCTGCGGGCCCCGGACGGCTGGGTCGAGGAACTATTGCACGGCGGGCGGGCGCTGGTGCTGGTCGACGGGGTCGACGAGGTGCCCACACGGCTGCGGGGCCGCACCGAGAAGTGGCTGAAGTCGCTCGTGGCGGCCTTCCCCCGGGCCCGGTACGTCGTCACGACCCGCCCCGCCGCCGTCCCCGAGGACTGGCTGGCGGCCCAAGGCTTCGCGGCGCACTCCCTGCTCCCTATGGAACGGGACGACGTCCGCTCCTTCATCGGCCACTGGCACGACTCGGCCCGCCAGGAGTGCCTGTCCGACACTGAGCGGACACAGCTGACCGAGTACGAGACCGCGCTCAACCGGGCCGTGACCACCCGCCGCGACCTCGGCAGACTCGCCACCAACCCCCTCATGTGCGCCCTGCTCTGCGCCCTGAACCGCGACCGCCGTATGCATCTGCCGCGCGCCCGCAAGGAGTTGTACGACGCCGCGCTCGACATGCTGCTCGTACGCCGGGACACGGAGCGGGACATCGCGGATGTCGAGGGGGTCACGCTGACGCGCGAGGAGCAGACGGCTCTGCTCCAGCGCATGGCGTACTGGATGATCCGCAACCAGTACGTGGAGGCCGACCGGCGCGACCTGGTCGCCATGCTCCGGGAGTGGCTGGCGACGATGCCGCAGGTGCGTGCCCAAGGGGACGCCGAGCAGGTCTTCGCGCATCTGCTGATCCGCAGCGGACTGCTCCGCGAGACCGTCCCGGGATACGTGGACTTCGTGCACCGCACCTTCCTCGACTATCTCGCGGCGAAGGCCGCGGTGGAGGCCCGCGACTTCGGTGTGCTCGTGCGCAACGCCCACGACGACCAGTGGGACGACGTGGTGCGGATGGCCGTCGGCCACGCGCGCGTGGAGGAACGGGGGCGACTGTTGAAGCAGTTGCTCCGGCGGGCGGACAAGGTGCAGCGACACCGGCAGCGGCTGACACTGCTGGCGGCCGCGAGCCTGGAACACGCGCCCGAACTCGACCCCGCGATCCGGTCTGAGGTCGAGACGAGAACCGCGGAACTGATGCCGCCACGGTCCTTGGAGGACGCGGAGGCGCTCTCGAAGGTGGGCGAGCTGGTACTGGAGCTGCTTCCTGGGCCGGAGGGGCTGGACGGCTTCACGGCGGGCGTTGTCGTGCGGACGGCTGCCTTGGTCGGAGGGGATGCGGGGCTGGGTGTGATCGCACGGTTCCGCGAGGCGACCCATGCGTCGGTTACCTCCCAGTTGGTCGCCTCCTGGCCCTACTTCGACGCCAGGGAGTATGCGAGGAGAGTGCTGGCCGACGTGACGTCCACGGCGTATCTGCGAGTACGCACACCGGAACAGCTGTCTGAGTTACCGAGGTTGCGGCATCTGACCCGAGTAACTCTGCAGGGCACCTATGGTTTCCCGCCCGAAATCATGAGTCACGAGGGTCTGGAATACCTGCACCTCAGCGGCGATCGCAGACTGCGGGATCTGTCGCCGCTGGCGCTGCTGCCCGCCCTCAGATCGTTCGTCGTCTTCAACTGCCCCAGGATCAGGGATCTCGAACCCCTACGAGGACTGGACCTGCGAGGGCTCTACCTGCACGGCCTCGCGCAGGGCATGTCTCTCGCTCCGATCGCCGAACTTCCCGCGCTGGAGCATCTGACGTTGGGGTTTCCCGCGGGGATCGAGCGCGCAGGCGACATCCCGGCCGGCCCCGGCCTCGCCGGCCTGGTCTTCACCAGAGCGACACGGGACATAAGCCTCGACGGGCTGGAGCGCTGGCCCGGACTCACCTGGCTCGTCATAGCGGGAGACGAGCAAGGACAGCAACTGACCCGACTGCCGCACCCTTCGCAGCTACAGGAACTATATGTCGAGGACCATCAGTCGCTCGACCTGGCTGCTCTCGGGAACCATCAGCAACTCATCTCTCTGTGGCTCCGGGACTCCAACCTGACCTCGGGCCTCGCCCCCCTCACCGAGCTCCCCCATCTCACCACCCTGAGGCTGTCGAACTGCAGCGGCCCCATCGACCTGACCCCACTCGCCGCGATGGAGCACCTGGTGGTTCACACCCACGGGACCCCCACCCTCCTCGGCACCGACCACTTCCCTCCCGAGCGCCTCAACCCCAGGGAATGACCCCTCACCACACCCGTACCGACCCTCCCCTCGCGAACGCCGGGCTCGTCGCGTCCGGTGGTGGGTCGCCAAGCGGCTCGGCGATCTCCTCCGTCGTCGGGCCGATCTTCGCCGCCAAGGGGGCGAGGAGGGTCAGGTCGAAGCCGTACACGCGGGCCGCGTTGCCGCCCGCCATCGCCTCGATCTCCTCGCGCGGCAGGCCCGCGTACGCGATCCGCAGGCCCTCCCTGCTGTAGGGGTACGTCCCCTCGTCGTGCGGGTAGTCGCTGCCCCACATGATCTTGTCGAGGCCGATGCGGTCCCGCAGCGGCACCTCGTGGGGGCGCATGAAACTCGCTCCTACGAAGCAGTTGTCCCGCCATACCTGCGACGGACCCTTGCCCATCGAGCCGGCCAGGCCCGCGCCGAACTTGGACTCCGCGGTGGCCGCCTTCGTCGCCGCGGCCACCAGGCGGCCGTGGTAGTAGTCCAGCATGTCGAGCACCCCGGGGATCCAGCCCGAACCCTGCTCGGTCAGGACGAGTTTCAGGCCGGGATGGCGGCGGAAGGCGCCGCCGAAGATCAGGTGCCAGAGCGCGCGGTGCGAGAACCAGGTCGTCTCCACCATGAAGACCGCCCGGGCCGCCGGCTCCTCCCCCAGCGGCGGCGAGGCCGAGCCCGCGTGGTGGTTCACGGGGACGTCCAGCTCCTCGCAGACCGCCCAGATGGGGTCGTAGGCGGACGAGTACAGCTCCGGGAGTCCCGAGCCCGGCGGGGTGCCGGGCAGGAGGAGGCCGCCCTTGAGGCCCGCCCCGACCGCCCACCTGATCTCCTTCACCGCCTCTTCCACGTCGTTCAGGAGGATCTGGAAGACGCCCGCCCGGCGGCCGGGTGCGGCCGAACAGAAGTCCGCGAGCCAGCGGTTGTGGGCGCGCAGGCCCGCCCAGCGCCGCTCGAACTCCCCGGCCGTCGGCGCCGGCGCCATCAGCGATCCGGACGGGAAGAACGGCGGGATCGTGTTGGGGAAGACGACCTCGGCGACTATGCCGTCCTGTTCCAGCTCCGCGAGCCGGCGCTGCGAGTTCCAGTTCTTGTCGGCCGTGTCGGCCATCAGGTCCTCGTACGGGTTGACGTACGTGGCCGCCCAGGCGTCGAACTCGTCGTGGTACGCCTTGGAGAGGTACGGCCGGTAGTCCAGCAGGTCGGCCCCGGCGTGGCAGTCGGCCGAGATGACGGTGTAGCGGTCCGAGCCGCTCGTACGGTCCGTGCCCATGTCCGGGCTCATGGGGTCACCCCCAGGGCCGGGAAGTCGTGGTCCGTCAGCCAGTGGCGGCCCACTTCGCGCGAGCGCGCCCAGGACGCCTCGACTGCCGGCTGGTCCTCGGGCTGGCCGAGGTCGGAAGGGGTCGGGCCGATGCGGCGCGCGAGCGGGGCCAGTTCCTCGGTGTCGAAGCCGAAGACCTCCGCCGCCGCGAGGCCCAGCATGCGGCGGGTCTCCGTCACCGGGATGTCGTGGAAGGTCCGCGACAGCCACGCGCGCGTGTCGGGCCAGGTGCCCTCCGGGTGCGGGAAGTCGCTGCCCCAGAGGATGTTGTCGACGCCGATCTCGTACCGCTGGGCCAGTTCACGGCGTTTGGTGTTCGTCGCGCAGATGAAGACCTGACGGTCGAGGTACTCGCTCGGCGGACGCCGCAGTTCCGCGAAGGGGGACAGCTTCTTGCCGCCGTGCGCGCCCAGGTAGAGCCGGTCCATGAACCACAGCAGGTTCGGCAGCCACCAGCAGCCGGACTCCGCCACACCGAACCTGAGCCCGGGGTGGCGTTCGAAGACACCG
This sequence comes from Streptomyces sp. NPDC060205, assembly GCF_042728395.1. Classification (NCBI taxonomy): domain Bacteria; kingdom Bacillati; phylum Actinomycetota; class Actinomycetes; order Kitasatosporales; family Streptomycetaceae; genus Streptomyces; species Streptomyces sp. NPDC060205. The sequence continues at coordinate 11,361 of NZ_JBHWZP010000113.1, read as the reverse complement.
GACCAGAGCAGGAACCACAGGGGGCGCGCGGGCCACCAGGTCACCTCGCTCACATAGATGCCGAGGTGATCGCCGTACTCGTGGCGCGGCGCCGCTCCGGAGTGGGTCACCACCGGCATCCCGCACTCGGCCGCCGCCGCCCACACGGGGTCGTAACGGCGGTCGTGGTAGGGCTCCTTGTCGACCCACATGGAGGGGATCATCAGGGCGCCGAGCCCCGACTCCTTGGCGCGGTGGATCTCGGCGACGACCTGTTCGGTGGGGGCCGTGACGGGCAGCAGGGCGACTCCGCAGTGCCGTTCGGGGTGCTCGCCGACGAACTCGGCGAGCCACCTGTTGTGGGCCTGCGCGCCCGCCATGCCGAGGTCCGGGTCGTGGTCGCCGGAGAGTCCGAGGCCCACGCCGAAGGGCGCGGCCGTGCGGCTGTCCACAGCGTCGGCGTCCGGGAAGACCACCTCGCCCGCCACTCCGTCGCCGTCCAGCTCCTTGAGGCGCTGCGCCGAGTCCCAGCCGCCGCGCAGGCCCTCCTCGTTGTCGTGGAACCACTTGTCGGCGAAGGACTCGTTGCGGATGCCCAGGCGTGTCATCTCCTCGCGGCGGCGGCCCTGCCCCGCGAGGAACTCGTCGAAGTCCCGGTGGAAACGGGCCTCCAGATAGGGCCGGTACTCCTCGGTGGGCAGCCCGGCGTGGCAGTCGGAGGAGATGATCAGATAGGGCTCCGGTGCAGAGGCCATAACGGCTCCTCGGTTCGGCTCTCAGTCCAGGATGAAGTGCTCCAGGTACGCCGGATCGGCGCGGTCGAGCATCGAGCGCGACCGCGCGCGGATCTGCGCGTCGCTGTGTTCGCTCTCGGGCAGCAGCCAGAAGCGGTCCGCGCGGATGCCGTCCGCCACGAAGTCGGCGACCTCCTCGACCGGCGTGAACCGCACCTCCTTGCCCGCCTCCTTCATCGCGGCCTCCCACTGGCCGAGGCTGCGGTACGGGGTCCTGCGGGGCCGCTGCTTGGCGTACCGGGCCGGCCGGTTGCGGTGCGACTCCCACAGGCCCGTACGGAGCATGTGGGGCCCGGGAAAGAGCACGGCGGCCCCCACGCGCGCGTGCTCCGCTCTCAGGTGCGCGTACAGCGACTCGGTCATCGTCACGACGGCCGACTTGGTGACGGCGTACACGGACGCGGTGGGCAGGGGCGCGATACCGCCGTCGCCGGACGAGGTGTTGACGACGTGGCCCGGTTCGCCGCCGGCCAGCATCCTCGGGACGAAGGCCTGGATGCCGTGGAAGACACCCCACACGTTGACGGCGAACGCCCATTTCCAGTCGTTCGGGTCGTGCTCCCACATCCGGCCCTCGGCGCCCGAGCCGACGCCCGCGTTGTTGCACAGGACGTGCACGGCACCGAACCGGTCGTACGTCTCCTCGGCGAGCGCCACGACCTCCTCGCGCTCCCCGACGTCCACCACGCGCGCGTGCACCACGGCCCCGTCCTCGCGCAGCGCGGCGGCGGCCTTCTCCAGGGCGCCCTCCTCCACGTCCGCGAGGACGACCTTCAGTCCGTCCGCCGCGAACCGCCGCGCCAGGGCGAGGCCGACCCCGCTCGCCGCGCCCGTGACGACGGCGACCTGTCCCTCGGCCAGTTCCATCAGGCACTCCCCGGGGGCGGTCCGTCGAGAATCTGCTGAGGGTCGTCGTACCGCTGGTGGACGTAGGGCAACAGCGCCTGCGCGTCGACGCGTTCGACGACCGTGCCCTTCTGGTCCGTGGTCTTCTCGCCGAGGGTGATCCCGACGAGTTCGCGGACCGGGAGGTCGGCGACGGGGTCGTACATCGACTCCCGCAGGACGACGTCTCCGGAGATCCGCTCCAGCTTCCGCACCTTCTCGTGGCGCACGCAGTGCACGAGGACGGGACCGGCGTCGAAGCCGGAGCCGTCTCCCGAACCGTCCACCGCGGGCAGGAACTTGAAGTAGAAGTCGGTCTTGCGGGCCGGCTCCGGCAGGGGCAGCGGTCCGCTCACGGCGCCGCGCACCTCCACGAACTCGATGCCGTGCCGGGCCAGGGCGGCGCGTACGACCAGGCCCTCGCGCTCGACCGTCACCTCGCCGAGCTTCTTGGGTTCGCCGAAGACCTCCCGGCCGCCGATGAGAGCCCGTTCGTGGGTCATCGGCATGACGAGCGGATACCAGCCCTCGACGCCGTCGTGCGCGGCGGCGACCGCGAACGAGCCCGCGCCCAGCGGGTATCCGGGCAGGTCCACCTTGCTGATGTTCACCCTGACGAGGGGTCGTCCGGTGGGTTTGAGCGGGGGCGGCAGGACCGCCGCGACCGCGTCCGGGTCGGTCTCCCAGACGGCCACCACGCCGGTGGACCAGATGTCGGGGAGCCGGGAACCCGCGGTGCGCGCGGCGGCGATCTCCGCCCCGGTCCGCGCGCCGTACCGTACGCGTGCCATGCCGTACCGCCCTTCGCGTCGCATGTGTTCCGCCCGTGCGCCTCACTCGCGCGTTCGCGTCACTCGCGCGTTCCGCTCGTGCGCCTCACTCGCGCGTTCGTGTCACTCGCGCGTGCCGCCCGTTCGGTCCAGGCGCGCAGCACAGTCGCACCGGGCGCGGCAATGGTCCATAGCCGTGCAGGCACGAGCCCGCGGGAAATCGCCGGAATGTCGCCGAAGAGGGCTGAATCCGCCCCGGGTTCGGACTCCGGGGACAGGAGTGTCAGTCGCGCCCCTTATCCTCAGTGACCATGCTCGAAGACCGTCAGACCGCACCGTCCGCCACCCCGTGGCCGGCCGCGTATCCCGAGGGGTACGCGGTCGTCGACGTCGAGACCACAGGGCTGGCCCGCGACGACCGCATAGTGTCGGCCGCGGTCTACCGGCTGGACGCGCGCGGCGAGGTCGAGGACCACTGGTACACGCTGGTCAACCCGGAGCGGGATCCGGGCCCGGTGTGGATCCACGGCCTGACGAGCGACGTGCTCGAAGGGGCGCCGCTGTTCCCGGAGATCGCCGAGGAGTTCGCGGCCCGGCTGGAGGGCCGGGTGCTCGTCGCGCACAACGCGGTCTTCGACTGGTCGATGATCGCCCGGGAGTACGCGCGCGCCGAGCGCGAGGCGCCGGTCCGTCAGCGGCTGTGCACCATCGCCCTGTCCAAGGAGCTGGGGCTGCCGCTGGCCAACCACAAGCTGGAGTCGCTGGCCGCGCACTTCGGCGTCGTGCAGCAGCGCGCGCACCACGCGCTGGACGACGCGCGCGTGCTCGCCGAGGCATTCCGGCCGAGTCTGCACACCGCGGCGCGCGACGGCGTACGGCTGCCGCTCCTGGAGTGCCGGCCGCTCACCGAGTGGACGGACCGCGCGGCCCCGCTCATCGGACGGCAGTCCGCGGGCTCCGGGGGCTACGCGTCGGGGCCGCCCGCGAGTTGGCGCCCCTCGCGCAAGCGGCCCGCCTGCCCGTATCCGAACCCGGGCCGGTACGAACCGGGCAAGCAGCTCAAACAGGGCATGCGGGTCGCGTTCTCCGGGGACACCTCGGTCGAGCGCGACCTCCTGGAGGACCGTGCCGTCGAGGCCGGGCTGCATGTCGCGACGAGCCTGTCCCGGCTGACCAGCCTGCTCGTCACGAACGACCCGGAATCCGGTACGTCCAAGGTGGTCAAGGCGCGCCAGTTCGGCACCCCGGTGGTCGACGAGGCGGCGTTCGGCCAGCTCCTCGGGAACGTGGAACCGGCGGCGGGACCTCCAGCACGGACGTGAGCGCGGACATGACCGTACGGACGGGTGATTGCCGCACGACTCGCCCACGGACCGCTCGCCCGGACCGCGGGAACGGCCCACCCTGTGGCGCATGGCGACATGTGAGGTTTGCGGCAACAGCTACGGAATGACCTTCGAGGTCCACGCACAGGGAGCGGTGCACGTCTTCGACTGCTTCTCCTGCGCGATCCACCGCATGGCTCCCCTGTGCGAGCACTGCCGGGTCCAGATCATCGGGCAGGGCGTCGAGGTCGAGGGCCACTGGTACTGCGGTGCCCACTGCGCCCGCGCGGAGGGAAAGGTGGGGATCATCGACAGGGTGTGACCGGGTACGCGGACGACCCGGTACCCGACCGAACGCGCCCCACGACCCGGTTGTACCGTCGTGGGGTGTACCGCTTCCTGTTGTCCCGGCAGTGGGTGATCCTCACCCTCATCATGCTCGCGCTCATCCCGACGATGATCGAGCTGGGCTTCTGGCAACTGCACCGGCACGAGCACAAGGTCGCGCTGAACCGGGTGATCTCGGACTCGCTGTCCGCGAAGCCGGTCCCCGCGGAGTCGCTGACCGCGCCGGGGCAGGCGGTCGAGCACGAGAACCTGTACCGCCGGGTGACGGCGAAGGGCACGTTCGACACCGCCGACGAGGTCGTGGTGCGCCGCCGCACCAACTCCGACGAAGAGGTCGGCTTCCACGTACTGACCCCGTTCGTCCTGGACGACGGCCGGGTCCTCATGGTCAACCGCGGCTGGATCCCCGCGGACGGGGCGCAGACCGAGTTCCCGAAGGTTCCCGCGCCCGCGCGGGGCGAGACCACGGTCACCGGGCGGCTGATGGCCGACGAGACGTCCGGCGGCAGCGGCATCAAGGACGTCAGCGGGCTGCCCGACCGCATGGTCATGCTGATCAACAGCGAGCAGCAGGCGAAGGCGCTCGGCAAGCAGGTCCTCGGCGGTTACGTCGAACTGACCGCGCCCGAGCCGAAGGGTGACGTACCCGAACTGATCGCGGCTCCCAACCACAGCGACATCGGCCCTCACATGGCGTACGCGGTCCAGTGGTGGCTCTTCGCCGCGGGCGTTCCGGTGGGCTTCGTGATCCTGGTCCGCCGCGAGCGCCGTGACCGGGCCGAGGCGGCGGAGACGGAGTCCACGCCGAAGGCGGAGCCGGCCGCCGTCTGACGACCGCGCCGCGCGGTCGCCCCCCTCAAGACGAAAAGACTGCGCAGTTCCCCGCGCCCCCAAAAACACCCGGCACCGCCCGCCTTCCGACAAAAAGACTGCGCCGTTCCCCGCGCCCCCAAAAAACACCCGGCGGCGCCCGCCTTCCGGCGAAAAGACTGCGCCGTTCCTCGCGCCCCTAAAGATGCCGGGCGCCCTCGCGCCGTTTGGGGGCGCGGGGAACTGCGCTGTCTTTTAAGGGGCGCGGGGAACTGCGCGGCCCGCCCCCACCGGGTCCGCACCCGACAACACGCCCCCAGCATGGGAGCCAAGCCGCAAAGATTGATCGCGGGATCCCCAGGGAACCCGCACACCGTGCACCCTTCCATCGAGGACTACGCTCTCATCGGCGACCACCAGACCGCCGCCCTGGTAGGCAAGGACGGCTCGGTCGACTGGCTCTGCCTCCCCCGGTTCGACTCGGCCGCCTGCTTCGCGAAACTGCTCGGCGACGACGACAACGGCCACTGGCGGCTCGCGCCGAAGGGAGCGGACCTCTGCACGAGGCGGGCCTACCGCCCCGACACCCTCGTGCTCGACACCGAGTGGGACACCGAGGACGGCTCGGTACGCGTCACCGACCTGATGCCGCAGCGCGACCGCGCCCCCGACGTCGTACGGATCGTCGAGGGGCTGAAGGGCAGCGTCACCCTGCGCAGCACCCTGCGGCTGCGCTTCGACTACGGCTCGGTCGTCCCCTGGGTCCGCAGATCCGACGGCCACCGGGTCGCCGTGGCGGGCCCCGACTCGGCGTGGCTGCGCAGCGAACCCGAGGTGCACACCTGGGGCGAGGACTTCGGCACGCACTCGGAGTTCACGGTCGCCGAGGGCGAGAAGGTCGCCTTCGTCCTGACCTGGCACCCCTCGCACGAACCGCGTCCCGACCTCGTCGACCCCTTCGAGGCGCTGGAGCACAGCGTCGACGACTGGCAGGCCTGGGCGGCCCGCTGCCGCTACGACGGACCGCACCGCGACGCGGTCGTCCGCTCGCTCATCACCCTCAAAGCCCTCACGTACGCGCCGAGCGGCGGCATCGTCGCGGCCCCCACGACCTCGCTGCCCGAGGAGATCGGCGGCGTCCGCAACTGGGACTACCGCTACTGCTGGCTCCGCGACTCCACCCTCACGCTGGGCGCGCTGCTCGCGTGCGGCTACCAGGAGGAGGCGGAGGCCTGGCGCAACTGGCTGCTGCGCGCGGTCGCGGGCGACCCGGCGGACCTGCAGATCATGTACGGGCTCGCGGGCGAGCGGCGGATCCCCGAGTACCAACTGGCGTGGCTGCCCGGGTTCCACGGCTCGGCGCCGGTGCGGATCGGCAACGACGCCGTACGGCAGCTGCAGCTCGACGTGTACGGGGAGGTGATCGACTCGCTCACGCTGGCACAGCACGCGGGGCTGCCCGCCGAACCCGACATGTGGCGGCTGCACCAGGCCCTGATGGACTTCCTGCACACGGCGTGGCGCAAGCCCGACGAGGGCCTGTGGGAGGTGCGCGGGCCGCGCCGCCACTTCGTGCACTCCAAGGTGATGGCGTGGGTCGCCGCCGACCGCACGGTACGCACCCTGGAGGAGAACCCCGAGCTGGACGGCGACGTCGACAAGTGGCGCGCGATGCGGGACGAGGTGCACCGCGAGGTGTGCGAGCGCGGCTTCGACCCCGAGCGGAACACGTTCACGCAGTCCTACGGCTCGCGTGAACTGGACGCCGCGCTGCTGCTCATCCCCCGCCTCGGCTTCCTGCCGCCGGACGATCCGCGGGTGGTCGGCACGGTCGACGCGGTGCGCTCGGAACTCGCCCGGGACGGCTTCGTACACCGTTACGACGCGTCCCTCGACGGGTCGGGCCCGCACGGCTCGGAGCCGTCCGGGTCGGACCTCAAGGACGTCGACGGGCTGCCCGGCGGCGAGGGGTCGTTCCTCGTCTGCTCGTTCTGGCTGGCGGACGCGCTGCATCTGACGGGGCGTACGAAGGAGGCCCTCGCCCTGTTCGAGCGGCTGATCGCGCTCCGCAACGACGTGGGGCTGCTGGCGGAGGAGTACGACCCCGTGGCCGGACACCAGCTCGGCAACTTCCCGCAGGCGTTCAGCCACATCGGTCTGGTGGGCACCGCCCTCGCGCTGTTCGACGGCGCGCGGGACGGGGCGGGAGCGGACGAGGCAGGATAGTAGCCATGGATCTTGGACTGAAGGACCGTGTCTACGTCGTCACCGGGGCATCGCGCGGACTGGGCCACGCCTCCGCGCGTGAGCTCGTCGCCGACGGCGCGAAGGTGATCGTCAGCGGGCGCGACGAGAAGACGGTGGCCGAGGCCGCGGCGGCGCTCGGGCCGAACGCCCACGGGGTGGCCGTGGACAACGCCGACCCCTCGGCGCCGGCCAGTCTGATCGCGGCCGCCCGTGAGCGGTTCGGCGGCTTCGACGGCATCCTGATCAGCGTCGGCGGGCCGGCGCCCGGCTTCGTCGCCGACACCACCGACGAGCAGTGGCAGTCGGCGTTCGAGTCCGTCTTCCTCGGCGCGGTCCGGCTGGCGCGGACGGCTGCCGCCGAGCTGGGCGAGGGCGGGGTCATCGGCTTCGTGCTGTCCGGTTCGGTGCACGAGCCGATCGCCGGGCTGACCATCTCCAACGGGCTGCGGCCCGGGCTCGCCGGGTTCGCCAAGTCCCTCTCCGACGAGCTGGGGCCTCGGGGGATCCGGGTGGTGGGGGTGCTGCCTGCGCGGATCGACACGGATCGCGTGCGCGAGCTGGACGGGTATTCGGCTGATCCCGAGGCCACTCGGGCTGCCAATGAGGCGCGGATTCCGTTGCGGCGGTACGGGACGCCGGAGGAGTTCGGGCGGGTGGCCGCGTTTCTTCTGTCGCCTGCGGCGTCCTATCTGACGGGGATCATGGTGCCGGTGGATGGTGGGGCGCGTAGCGGGTTCTGAACCTGGGGTATGCCTGCGGCGGCGGGGTGTGGTGTCGCTGCGGCCGGTGGGGGTTGCCTTCACTGATTGCGCAGTTCCCCGCGCCCCTGGAAAGCATGGCTGCGGGTCGGTGGGGGTGGCCCTCACTGACTGCGCAGTTCCCCGCGCCCCTGGAAGACACCGCTGCGGGTCGTCGCTTCGCTGCAGGCCGGTGGGGGCTTGTCGCGCCGTTCCCCGCGCCCCCGAAGGACGCGGGTCAGTTGACTCGGTCTGCTGTGTGTTTGGCGGCGCGTAGGTGTACCTCCGCCGGGAGTGCGGTGAGGCCGGCTGAGTCTCTGGCGTGGGTCAGTGGTTCTGTTGTCAGGGTGGTCAGGGTTTCCGCGGGGGACGCGTGAGGTTCCAGGAGCAGGCGGACCCTTGCCTCGGGGGCGGTGCGGCGGCCGGTGAGGGACGCCTGCGCTCCCCGTACCCCCTCCAGCGCGCCCGCCTCGGCGGTCAGTACGCCCTCCAGGGCCCGGCCCCGCAGCAGCGCGCCCTCTCCGTCGCCGGTGTCGACCAGCACCTCGGCGAGGCGGCGCCGGCGCAGGACGGCCGTCAGCCACCACAGGGCGAGCAGCACGGCCACGGCGAGTGCGGCGATGACGGCCGGCCACCACCAGCCGTCGGCCCGCCACCGCGCCCGGTCGGCGTCGCTCAGCAGTACGTCGTGCCGGCCGTCGTGGATCCACCACGAGGGCGGGGTCACGCCGAGGCCCACGGCGAGCACGGAGCCGCCGAGCACGACCAGGAGCAGACCCGCGAGGCCCAGCAGGACCCGGTTCACGATCCTCTGCACGCCGTTCACCCCTTCCGGCCCGGCCGGGCGACACGTACCGACAGCGCCGGCCGCCGGACGAGACCGAGCCCCCTGACGCCGTCGGCGAGCGTGGCGTCCAGATCGGCGCGTACGTCGTCGAGTTCACGGAAGTGCGAGACCGCACGGACGTCGGCCTTCCGGCGCCTCATCCGCACCCGGACCGACTGCACGCCGGACACTTCCATGGCCCGGTCGCGCAGCACCATCGCGGCGGCGTTGCGGTGCAGTGCGGCCCGTACGTCGGGGTGGGCGCGCCGCATGGTCAGGATGTCGCGCAGGCCCGGGGTCGTCGCGAGGACGAGCAGCCACAGGCCGAGGGCCGTCGCCACCCCGGCGCCGACGAGCACCCACGTGTCGTCCAGGGGCCGTTCGGCGAGTTCACGGGCCAGGGACCTGCGCCAGTGCATGGCCGGCCGGTCGGCGCGGACGGCGACGACGTCGTACAGCAGGAGACCCGCGGCGGCCAGGACCAGCAGGGCGAGGACGGCCGCGGGGATGCGGCGGGCCGACCAGAACCGGCCGTTCCCGTCCTCGGCGTCATCGAGGGTCGGCAGGGGTGTGTAGTCGGCGGCGGAGGTGGACTGGCCCAGTTCGTTCTCGGCGGCCTTCCCGGCGGTCTTCTCGATGACGGGCAGCTGTCGGGTGCTCTCGGAGCCCCGGGGCTCGCTCATTGCGTCCTCCCCTTTGCCGCGCCGCGCGTCTGCGCGGAGTGCAGTCGCTCCACCTGGACGGCGACCTCGGGAACTTTCATTCCCGCCAACGCCTCTACCCGCTGGGCGACTTGACGACGCACGGCACCGCACCGGCCGCCGATGTCACAGGGGTAGCCCAGTTCGAGGCTGACGCTGACGCGGGCGACGTCCTGGTGGACGACGACCGCGGCGTGCGGGGGGACCGCGCCGGGAGGCAGCACGTCGAGCGCCTCACGGGCCGCCTGCGCGGCGATCTTCGCGACGACCCGGTCGGCGATCTTCGTGGCGCCCCGCTCGCCCGGCGCGACGGCTTCGGACACGCGCGTCACCGCCGGCGGTCGTCGCGGGTGCCGCGGGACCGGAAGAAGTCACCGGGGTCCAGGTCCCCCTCCAGGAAGCGGCCCACGACAAAGCCGATGGCGCCCAGTGCGGCCACCAGGAGGAACGCGCCGAATCCGCCGAAGTACCCCGCGAATCCCAGCGCCATTCCGGCGATCATGCCGATCACGGCCATGCTCATGAAGCGCTCCTCAGCAGATCGGTCACTGGAGCCGGTTCTCCGGTTCCTCGTCGTCTTCCTCCGGCAGCTTGACGTCGCTGACCGCGATGTTGACCTCGACGACCTCAAGGCCCGTCATGCGCTCGACGGCCGCGATGACGTTCTCCCGTACGTCCCGGGCGACATCGGCGATGGACACGCCGTAGTCGACGACGATCTCCAGGTCGAGCGCGGTCTGCACCTCGCCGACCTCTGCCTTCACACCGCGCGTGACGGACTTGGCGCTTCCGCCGGGGACCCGGTCGCGTACGGCTCCGAAGGTCCGCGAGATCCCGCTGCCCATGGCGTGCACGCCCAGGACGTCCCGGGCGGCGAGTCCGGCGATCTTCTCGACGACCCCGTCGGCGATGGTGGTCCGCCCCCGGGTCGCCGGGTCGCCGCCGCCACGCTTGGTCACAGCGGTCTTCCTGAACTGCTGCTGGTCCGGCTGTTCGGCCTCCGGGCTCTCCGGCCGATTGCGCTGAGTCGTGTCGCTCATCGCCGTGCATCCCCTTTCGGTGGGCCTCTTCGCCCACATTAAGACGGGTTGCCGGGTCGCGCGCCAGGGATACGGCACGCTGGAACCATGACTGCGGACCGATGGACGCAAGCAGTACGGCAACAGCTCGGCCTGGGCAGGCTGCTGCCGTTGGGCGGCCCGGGTGACGGCGCGTGGATCACGGAGGCGGCGGCCGTCGCCGTACTGCGCCGGGCGGTGCGACCGGTGCCGGGTGTACGCCTCGGTTCCCTGCGCCTCGCCCTCGCCGACCCGGACCGTGCGTCCGAGCCCGCCGTGCCCCCGCCGCCGAGCGCGCTGCCGCCGGGGCCGCTGCGCATCGACGCGGAGTTCGCGGCCACGCCGGCCGAGCCGCTGCCCGCGGCGGCGTCCCGGCTCCGCGCGGCCCTCACGGCGACGGCGGTGGACGCGCTCGGCCTGACGGTCACGGAGGTGGACCTCCGGGTGACGGGCCTGCTGGAGGAGGGAGAGGCCCTGGCGGACCCGGCCGACTCGGATCCGGCGCACACCGCCTCCGCGCGCCCCTCCCCCGGCACGGACGAGTCCCGCGTGGCCGCCGCCGCACTCGCCGTCCCGGCCGTGACGGCCCTGACGAGCAAGGCCCGCGTCACCGAACTCCCCAGCGGGACGGCGCTCTCCCGCCGCCACGTCCAGGTGGAGATCGCGGTGGACACGACCGCGCGCGCCCTGGACACGGCCGCAGCGGTCCGCGCAACCGTCACCGACTCACTCCCGGACCACCCGTCGGCGGCGGTCCTGGTAACAGCGGTGACCCCAGCCCCTTAAGGGGCGCGGGGAACGGCGCGACAAGCCCCCACCGAACCGGCACACACCCCCAACCCGCGGCCCCACCCCCGCAAGGGGCGCGGGGAACGGCGCGA
>NZ_JBHWZP010000112.1:0-26875 GCF_042728395.1 Streptomyces sp. NPDC060205 | reverse complement strand
CTCCGGCGTTTGAGGAGCGGGGGTTCGGGGGCAGCGCCCCCGAGTCGTTGACGGGAACGGGTAGGGGCGGCGGGGGCGAGAACCGGCCGGGGTTCGTATATTCGGCCGGGTACGCGAGAAACACCCGCCAACCCCCGGAGGGCCCCGTGGAGATCCTCGCCTTCGGCGTCCAGGCCGACGAGAAGCCCCTCCTCGAAGAGGCCTTCCGGGCGGAGGGCCACCACGACGTCCGCTGCCTGGACGTCTTCCTCAACGAGGACACCGCCCCCATCGCCGCCGGTTACGAGACCGTCTCCACCAGCGTCAACTGCGAACTGGGCAGCCCCGTCCTGCAGACCCTCGCGACCGGCGGCACCACGCTGGTCGCCCAGCGCTCCACCGGCTTCAACAACATCGACCTCCAGGTCGCCGAGCGGCTGGGAATGACGGTCGCGCGGGTCTCGTACTACTCACCCCACTCCGTCGCCGAGTTCGCCTGGACCCTCGCCATGGCGGTCAACCGCCGTATCGTCCGCGCCTCCAACCGCACGCGCGACTTCGACTTCCGGCTCGACGGGCTGATGGGCCGCGACCTGCACGGCCGCACCGCCGGCGTCCTCGGCACCGGCAAGATCGGCGAGGCGTTCACCCGTATCGCCCATGGCTTCGGGATGAACCTGCTCGGCTGGGACGCCGTCGAGAATCCCGCCTGTGTGGAACTGGGCATGAAGTACGTCCCCAGGGGGCGGCTCCTCGCCGAGTCCGACCTCGTCAGCCTGCACGTACCGCTGCTGCCGGAGACCCAGCACCTGATCGACGCCGCCGCCCTGCGCACGATGAAGGACGACGCGATCCTGGTGAACTCCAGCCGCGGCGGCCTCATCGACAGCAGGGCCCTGGTGGCCGAGCTGCGCGCCGGCCGCTTCACCGGCGTCGGCCTCGACGTGTACGAGGCCGAGGCCGGGCTCTTCTTCCTCGACAAGTCCCTCGACGTGGTGGACGACGACACCCTGGCCCGGCTGGTCACGTTCCCGAACGTCGTCGTCACCTCCCACCAGGCGTACTACACCGTGGACGCGGTCGGCCAGATCATCGGGACCACGGTGAGCAACGTCCTCGACTACCTGGCGGGCCGCCGCTCCGAGAACGTGCTGGTGCCCGCTCCCGCGCGGACCTGAGCCAGCAGTTCCCGTACGACGTCGGTGCCGCGCAGGGTCAGTACCGACTCGGGGTGGAACTGCACCCCGGCGAAACCGGGCCCGCGCAGCGCGTGCACCTCCTGGCCCCGGCTGCGGGCGACCTCCACACCATGGGCCGCCAGTTCGAGCGCGGCCTCGTCGTCGCAGCGCGCCACGAAGCTGTTGTAGAAACCGACGGTCTCGGTCCGCCCGAACAGTTCGATGTCCGTCTGGGCGCCCTGGTACGGGATCTCCTTGCGCACGGTCTCCAGGCCCAGCTCCGCCGCGATCAGCTCATGGCCCAGGCACACGCCCAGGACGCCGTGCCGGTGCCCGCGCAGCACCTCCGCGGTGAGGGCGCGCAGGAAGGCCATCTTCGGGTCCGCCAGGTCGGACGGGTCGCCGGGGCCGGGGCCCAGCACCAGCGGCCCCTCGTGGGCGAGGACGGCCTCCCGCAGGCCCTCCTCGTCGTACCGCCGTACGGTCACCGCGAGGCCGGACGAGCGCAGCAGATGGGCGAGCATCGCCGTGAACGTGTCCTCCCCGTCCACCACCAGGGCGTGGCCCGCCGCCTCGGCCGACGGCTCCTGCATCCGCAGCCAGAACGGCGCCAGCGAGGCCCGCCGCCCGTCGAGCGCGGCCCGCACCCGCGGATCGTCCGCGAGGCGCGCCCGCGCCTCCTCCCCGCCCGGCCGCCCGGGGCGTACGCCGAGAGCGGCCAGTACGCCCGCCGCCTTCGCGTGTGTCTCCGCGACCTCGCCCGCCGGATCCGACCCGCGGACGAGCGTCGCGCCCACCGGTACGCGCAGCCGTCCGCCGCCGTCGATGTCGGCGGTCCGGATGAGGATGGGGGAGTCGAGGGTCTGGGCGCCGCCGGAGTCACGTCCGATGAGGGCGAGGGCCCCGGCGTAGTAGCCGCGCCCGCCGACCTCGTGCCGCTCGATGACCCGGCACGCGTTCTGCACCGGCGAGCCGGTGACGGTCGCGGCGAACATGGTCTCCTTCAGCACGTCGCGCACGTCCAGGGACGACTTGCCCCGCAGCTCGTACTCGGTGTGCGCGAGATGGGCCATCTCCTTGAGCCGCGGCCCGATCACGACCCCGCCCATGTCGCCGACCGTGCACATCATCTTCAGTTCCTCGTCGACGACCATCGAGAGCTCCTCGACCTCCTTGCCGTCGGCCAGGAACTCCAGCAGGTCCTCGGGCGTCGGCCCCTCGGCGGGATAGCGGTACGTGCCGCTGATCGGGTTCATCACGACGGTCCCGCCGGACATCCGCACATGCACCTCGGGGCTCGCCCCGACCAGCGTCCGCTCCCCGGTGTGCACGACGAACGTCCAGTACGCCCCCCGCTCGCCCACCAGCAGCCGCCGGAAGAGCGCCAGCGCGTCGGCCCGTCCGAACCCGGGGATCGCTCCCTCGTACGTCCGCCGGATGACGAAGTTCGCTCCCTCGCCCCGCCCGATCTCCTCGCGCAGCACCCGCCCGACGATCCGCGCGTACTCCTCGTCCGCGACGTCGAAGCCGCCGTCCTCGACCCGCACGTCGTGCGCGGGCAGCTGCGCCAGCACCTGCTCCAGGGGAAACTCGTACGACTCCTCCGGGACGAGCACCGACAGGGGAGTGCCGTCGTCGTGGACGTCGAAGCCGCGCTCGCGGATCTGGCGGTACGGGACGAGGGCGAGCCCTTCGGGGAGGTCGGCCAGCTGCTCGTGCTCGGTGACGGGGCCGAGCAGCAGCTCGACGGTGTCGCCCGGCTCGGCGGGGCGGCCCGGTGTGCGGCGGCGCAGCAGGGCGAACGGTCGGGGATCGTCCAGCAGATCGAGCAGGTTCATGGGTTCCTGTTCCTTCTCGGAGTCTCGGCGTCTCAGTGCGGTGCATGAGGTGGGCGAGAGGTCGTGAGGAACGGTCCCGGTCGCGAAAACACCGAAGGCCGCCCCTCGGGCGGCCTTCGCGAAGTCCTGCGTACGCGCAGTCAGTGGGCCGCCGGGTGAGCGGTCCACCACCAGTTCTGGTTCTGGGTCGAGTGCGCGAACATGCGCCGCACCTTACCCCACGCCGGGGCCGCCGTATGATCTGCGCGGACGGTGGCCGGTTCGCACCGCTTCGATCGAGCGCGATCCGTCTCAATTGATGAGCATGGGGAGGGATGCCCGACACGACCCCGTAATGTTGACGCCGTGACCGTGAACGCTAAGTCCAGCGCGAGCGCTGGCAACACCTGGCGAGACCTGCCCGCGGCGCAGCAGCCCGAGTACCCCGATGCCGAGGCTCTGCGCGAAGTGATCGCGGACCTTGAGTCGTATCCGCCGCTCGTCTTCGCCGGCGAGTGCGACCAGCTGCGCGCCCGGTTGGGAGCTGTCGCCAAGGGCGAGGCGTTCCTTCTCCAGGGCGGCGACTGCGCCGAGGCCTTCGACGCCGTGTCCGCGGACCACATCCGCAACAAGCTCAAGACCCTGCTCCAGATGGGTGCCGTCCTCACGTACGCGGCGTCCGTGCCGGTCGTGAAGGTCGGCCGGATCGCCGGCCAGTACTCCAAGCCGCGCTCCAAGAACACCGAGACCCGCGACGGCGTGACCCTGCCGACGTACCGCGGCGACTCGGTCAACGGCTTCGACTTCAACGAGAAGGCCCGGGTCCCGGACCCCGAGCGGCTGAAGCGGATGTACAACGCCTCCGCCTCCACGCTCAACCTGGTCCGCGCCTTCACCACCGGCGGCTACGCGGACCTGCGCCAGGTGCACGCCTGGAACCAGGACTTCGTACGCACCTCGCCGTCCGGCCAGCGCTACGAGCAGCTGGCGCGCGAGATCGACCAGGCGCTGCACTTCATGAACGCCTGCGGGGCCGACCCGGAGGAGTTCAGGACGGTCGAGTTCTACGCCTCCCACGAGGCGCTGCTCCTCGACTACGAGTCGGCGCTGACCAGGGTCGACTCCCGCACCGGGCAGCTGTACGACGTCTCCGGCCACATGGTGTGGATCGGTGAGCGCACCCGGCAGCTGGACGGCGCGCACATCGAGTTCGCCTCGAAGATCCGCAACCCGATCGGGATCAAGCTGGGCCCGACGACCACGGCCGAGGACGCGCTGCAGTACATCGAGCGGCTCGACCCGGACCGTGAGCCGGGCCGGCTGACCTTCATCGTCCGGATGGGCGCCGACAAGGTCCGCGACAAGCTGCCCGAGCTGGTCGAGAAGGTCACCGCCTCGGGCGCGACCGTCGCCTGGATCACCGACCCGATGCACGGCAATACGTACGAGGCGGCCTCCGGTCACAAGACCCGCCGCTTCGACGACGTGCTCGACGAGGTCAAGGGCTTCTTCGAGGTCCACAAGGGGCTCGGCACGCACCCGGGCGGCATCCACGTCGAGCTCACCGGTGACGACGTCACCGAGTGCGTGGGCGGCGGCGACGAGATCTTCGTCGACGACCTGCACCAGCGCTACGAGACGGCCTGCGACCCCCGGCTGAACCGCAGCCAGTCCCTTGACCTGGCCTTCCTGGTCGCGGAGATGTACCGGGACCAGTAGCAGATCAACAGCCGTTCGGGCTGTTACCGGCACGCATGGTGGGGCGCGGATCACATACGATCCGCGCCCCACCGCACTTTTGCGGCTCGGACCCGGCGGGTAAGGTTAGGTTAGCCTCACCGATCTTCGGGACGGCACGACCTATCGAATCCCGTCGGGAGGTGGCACCGCGTGTTCGTCTGCAACTGCTTCGGAGTGACCGAGGCACAGGTGAAGAAGCACGCGGCGGACGGCGCCTGCACCCCCCGGCAGATAGCGTCCGCCTGCAAGGCGGGCACCGACTGCGGATCCTGCGTCCGGCGCATCCAGGCACTGCTGGGCCGGGGCGCCCTCCCCGGCCGGGACACGGTCAAGCAGGACATACCGGCGCTCGCGGAGGCGGGCCGCCGGGAGGAGCGGCTGGACGAGGCGGCCTAGGGCCCCGGCTCACTCCCGTTCTGTCTCTCCGGGCCTGCGTCCTAGCTCTCCGGCTGCTCGATGAGCTGCGCGATGTAGAGCGCCTCGCCGAGCTTCTCCACCAGCTCCAGCTGGGTGTCCAGGTAGTCGATGTGGTGCTCCTCGTCGGCGAGGATCGACTCGAAGATGTTCGCGGACGTGACGTCGCCCTTGGCCCGCATCAGGTCGATGCCTCGCCTGAGCCGGTCGATCGCCTCGACCTCCACCTGGCGGTCCGCCTGGAACATCTCGGTGACCGTCTGTCCGACCCGGACGTGGAAGAGCCGCTGGTAGTTCGGCAGGCCGTCCAGGAAGAGGATGCGGTCGGTGAGCAGCTCCGCGTGCTTCATCTCGTCGAACGACTCGGAGCGCGTGTACTTCGCGAGCTTCGTCCAGCCGAAGTTCTCCTGCATTTTCGCGTGCAGGAAGTACTGGTTGATCGCGGTGAGCTCGGCGGTCAGCTGCTCGTTGAGGAATTCGAGAACCTCGGGGTCGCCCTGCATCGCGAAGGCTCCTTCCAGGCGGGGGAACTGGTGGGTTGCGCCGCATGATTGCACCGGTGTTGAAGATCGTCCAGTAAGTGCATGCTTAGTAAGTAAGTACAGGCTTAGTCCGACTTGTGACGGTTGACCGAGTGGGTGTGGACCTGGTCATGTCCACCTTCCGGGGTCTGTCAGGATGGAGTCATGGGTCAGCCGGTGGGTCGTGAATCTGGAGAAGCAGGGCAGTCGGAGCTTCCGCCGGGGCAGCGACTGCAGCGGGGCTGGCCGGTCACGCACTACGGGCCCGTACCGAAGTTCCGTCCCGAGCGCTGGGAGTTCAGGATCTTCGGCGCCACCGCCGACGGCGAGAAGTACTGCTGGACCCATGACGAGTTCACCGCACTGCCGTACGCGACGGTGGTGGCCGATCTGCACTGCGTCACGAAGTTCAGCATGGTCGGCGCGGAGTGGGGCGGGGTGCCTACCCGGACGATCCTGGAGATCGCCCCGCCGTCGCCCGCCGTCACCCATGTCATGGTGTGGGCGGAGTACGGCTTCAGTTCGAATCTGCGTCTCGACGACTTCGCGTCCGAGCGCTCGATCTTCGCCACCCACAAGGACGGTGAACTGCTCACCGCGGAGCACGGCTTCCCGCTGCGTCTCGTCGTGCCGCAGCTGTACGCCTGGAAGGGTCCCAAGTGGGTCCGCGGCGTGGAGTACATGACCGCCGACCGCCGCGGCTTCTGGGAGGAGCGCGGCTATCACAACGTCGGCGACCCCTGGCGCGAGCAGCGCTACTCCTACCAGGAGGAGCCGGGGGACGGCCCCGAGCTCTGACCGTCCCGAGCTCTGGCGGCCGTCCCGAGCTCTGGCCGTCCCGAGCTCTGACCGGTCAAGGTTCCGCCCGTCCCGACGGCTGCTGTTTCGCCTGGTCAGTGGTGGTACTGGTGCACCACGGCGTGACCTTTGCCGCGGCCGATCATCCACTTGTTGACCGGTGTCGTGACCACGAACGCGGCGGCCAGCGCGATCGCCAGCACCCACCAGAACAGCGCGTCCCCGAGGCCGGCGTCCATCGCGCCCGGCCACACGACGATCACGCCGTTGTCGATCAGTTCCATCACGGCGATGGAGAGCGTGTCCGCGGCGAACGCGACCCGGATCGCGGCCCGGAGGTCGACGCCCGCCGCCAGGACGCCGCGCAGGGTGAGCGCGTAACCGAAGAAGAACGCCAGGGCGATCGCCAGGAAGAGCGTCGGTACGGAGCCCCAGCCGAGGGCGGTGCCGATCACCATGCCGAGCACCTCGCCGATGGCGCACCCGGTGAGGCAGTGCAGGGTGGCCCGGACGGCCATGGACCAGCTCGCGTGCGGGTGTCCGTCGTGCTGCATCACAGCCCCCAACGATGAGTGACGATGTCCTGTTCCAGAGTCGGAACCATATACCCCCCGGGGGTATCCACTCAAGAGGGTTCACCCGTTGGGGGAGCCGGGTGCCGAGCCCGGGCGGGGTGAAGTGGGGTGGGGTGCGGGGCGTGGTGTGGGGAGCGTCCGCTCAGCCGTCCCTGAGCTTCTTCAGGCGCTCCACGTCCGCCGCGTGCCCCTCCTTGCCGCCGGGCGTCTCGATGATCAGCGGTACGCCCTCGGTGGCGGGGTGGGTCATCAGGGCACGGAACGGGTCCTCGCCGATGTGACCGGCGCCGATGTTCTCGTGGCGGTCCTTGTGGGCGCCCGCCACGTCCTTGGAGTCGTTGGCGTGGATCAGCTTCAGCCTGCCCTCGCCGACCGTGTCCACCAGCAGATCGAGGGTCTGGTGCATCCCGCTCGGCCCGGTGAGGTCGTGGCCCGCGGCGAAGATGTGGCACGTGTCCAGGCAGACACCGAGCCTGGGGTGGGAATCGAGCGCCTCGAAGTACGGCCCGAAGTCCCAGGTCCTTGAGCAGAGCGAGGAACCCTGGCCCGCGGTCGACTCCAGGAGCAGGAACGGGTCGTCGTCGTGGGTCAGCTCGTCGAGCAGCGGCAGCAGATGCTCCCGCACCTGCCGGAGCGCCACCGAGCGCTCCCGGCCGCCGGTCGCCGAGCCCGTGTGCACGACCACGCCCAGCGCTCCGATCGCCCGGCCCCGGCGCAGGGAGTGCCGCAGCGACTCCACCGACTTCTCCACGGTCGCCTCGGTGTGCGAGCCGAAGTTGATCAGATAGGGCGCGTGGACGTACGCCGGGAGGGACTCCTCGGCGCAGGCGGCGCGGAACTGCTCGTCCTGGGCCGGGTTCCCGGGCGGTGTCGCCCAGCCGCGCGGGTTGGCGACGAAGACCTGGACGGTCTCGGCGGCCAGTTCACGCGCGTACGAGAGACCTACGGAGGCGAGGCCTCCGGCGACGGGGACATGGCCGCCGACGGGGTTGCGGGACTGCTGAGTGCTCACCCTCCAAGGGTGTCACGCGGTCCCGGCAGCCCGGTCGGCGGCCATGTCCCCGCGGGCCCGGCCGGCCGGGCTCAGCGGATCTTGATGGTGATCTTCGATCCCTTGGGCGCCTGCTCGCCGCCCTCGACCGACTGGCTGTCGACCGTGTCGCCGAAGAGACCGAGCAGACCGCGGT
This sequence comes from Streptomyces sp. NPDC060205, assembly GCF_042728395.1. Classification (NCBI taxonomy): domain Bacteria; kingdom Bacillati; phylum Actinomycetota; class Actinomycetes; order Kitasatosporales; family Streptomycetaceae; genus Streptomyces; species Streptomyces sp. NPDC060205. The sequence continues at coordinate 18,666 of NZ_JBHWZP010000112.1, read as the reverse complement.
CCTCCTCGACCTCGAAGCCGGCGTCCTCCAGTGCCTGCTTGGCGTCGTCGACGCTGTCGCCCACCACGTCCGGGACCTCGACCAGCGGCGGGCCCTTGGAGACCGTCAGCTTGACGGTGGCGCCCTGCGCCACCTGTTTGTCGGGGGCGGGCGTCTGCTCGGCGACCTGGCCGGCCTCGAAGTCGGAGGTGATCCGTCCGGAGGCCACCTCGACGGTCAGGCCCGCTTCCTCCAGCTCCTGCCGGGCGTCCTCCACGTCGTTGCCGAGCACGTCGGGCACGTCCACCGGGCTGCCCTTGCTGACGACGAGCGCGATCGCGGAACCGCCGCGGCGCTCGGTACCCGCCCCCGGCTTCGTGCTGATCACCTGGCCCACGACGACGTCTTCGCTGAAGGCCTTGGTGACCATGCCGGCCGCCAGCCCTTCCTTCTCCAGCCGCTCCTTGGCCTTGCTGAGCACGAAGCCCTTGAGGTCCGGGACCCGCACGGTGTTGGGGCCCTTGGAGATCGTCAGGGTCACCGAGCCGTTGTCGCGGATCCGGGCGGTGGGCTTCGGGTCGGTGCTGATGACCCTGCCGAGCTTGACGGTGTCGCTGTACGCCTTCTCGGTCTTCACACCGAGGCCGGCGCCCTCGATGCTCTTCCTGGCCTGCGCCTCCGTCTTGTCCAGCACCGCGGGGACCTCGGTGAACTGGCCCGAGTTGATGTACCAGACCCCCGCGCCGACGCCGAGGACCAGCAGCACCGCGGCGACGATCGCGAGCACACCCCGGCGAGGCGCCCGCATACGGGCGCGCCGCGGCGGCTCGGGCGGCGGGGAGGGCAGGAAGCTCGTGCGGTGCAGCTCCGCGTCGTCCTCGTTCACCGGGAGCAGCCGGGGCACCGACAGCGAGCGCGGGATCACGCTCGTACGGTTCTCGGCGCCACCCGGGCGATCCCCGGCGAGGGCGCCCGGCGGCACGGCGTCCAGCTGGTCGTCGCTCAGGGCGCTGCGCGCGTCCAGGGTCAGGGCGAGCAGCGCCACCGCGTCGTACGGGCGGACCCCGGGGTTGCGGGCGGTCGCCGAGGTGACCAGCTCGTCGAGTTCGTAGGCGAGGTCCGGCACGAGCGCTGACGGGGCGGGCACGTCCTCGTGGAGGTGCTTGTAGAGCACCGCGGCGGGTGAGTCGCCCGAGTGCGGACGGTCGCCGGTCAGCATCTCGTAGAGGAGGATGCCGCACGCGTACACGTCCACCCGGGGGTCGGCCGTGCCGTGTTCTATCTGCTCCGGCGCGAGATACGACACCGTGCCCAGGACGGCGCCCGTGGTGTGGGTGACCGTGTCCACGGCCCGTACGAGACCGAAGTCCGCGACCTTCACCCGGCCGTCGTCCCCTATCAGGACGTTCTCCGGCTTCATGTCGCGGTGCACGAACCCGGCGCGGTGCGCGGCGCCGAGCGCGGCGAGGACCGGCTCCAGGATGTCCAGCGCGGCCCGCGGCTGCAGCGCCCCGCGCTCGCGCAGTACGTCACGAAGGGTGCATCCGGCCACGTACTCCATCGCCAGATAGACGTACGGGCCGTCGGTCCCCTGGTCGAAGACCTGCACCACGTTCGGATGGGCGAGCCTGGCCACCGACTTGGCCTCGCGGATGAAACGGTCGACGAACGAGACGTCGGCCGCCAGGGTCGGATGCATCACCTTGAGCGCGAGCACCCGGTCGAGACGGGTGTCCACGGCCCGGTAGACCGTGGCCATCCCGCCGACCGCGATGCGGGCGTCGACGCGATACCGACCGTCGAGCACATGCCCGACCAAGGGGTCTTGAAGGGTCGTATCCACGCAGGTGAGTGTACGAGCCACCACTGACGGCGCCGCCCGTGCGGGCGATTCCGGGGCGGTACTGAAGCCGACCTGTGACGCACCTCGCCCCGGGTGCACCGCCGTGCGAGGCCTTGATACGGACGGATGTTCAGGCCAATGGTCAGAAAGCGGGTCGTTCCGGGTCGAGCCGTGCGATTCCGTCCGACGGGGACGAGGCCTCGGCGAAGTGCCGGCGCGGAATGCGCCCCGCCCGGTACGCCAGGCGCCCGGCCTCGACCGCGTGCCGCATGCCCTCGGCCATGAGGACCGGCTCCTGCGCCCGGGTCACCGCCGAGGCGAGCATCACCCCGGCGCACCCCAGCTCCATGGCGAGCGCCGCGTCCGACGCCGTGCCCGCCCCCGCGTCCAGAATGACCGGCACGCGCGCGTGCTCCACGATCAGCTGGAAGTTGTGCGGGTTGCGGATCCCGAGCCCCGAGCCGATGGGCGCCCCGAGCGGCATGATCGCGGCGCAGCCCACGTCCTCCAGCTTCCGGGCCAGGACGGGGTCGTCGTTCGTGTACGGCAGGACCGTGAAGCCGTCGTCGACGAGGGTCTCGGCGGCGTCGAGCAGCTCGATCGGGTCGGGCAGCAGGGTGCGTTCGTCGGCGATGACCTCCAGTTTGACGAGGTCCGTGCCGAGCGCCTCGCGCGCGAGGCGGGCCGTCAGGACGGCCTCCCCGGCGGTGAAACAGCCCGCGGTGTTGGGCAGCACGCGGATGCCGAGCCGGTCGAGCACGGACAGCACCGAGCCGTGCGAGCCGGGGCTCACGCGCCGCATGGCGACCGTCGTCAGCTCCGTGCCGGACGCGACGAGCGAGCGCTCCAGGACGTCGAGGCTGGGGGCACCGCCGGTGCCCATGATCAGACGGGACGCGTAGGACGTACCGCCGAGGACGAAGGGGTCGTCGGCCATGGGTCAGCCTCCTTGGACGGCGGTGAGGACTTCGACGCGGTCTCCCTCGCGCAGGAGGGTCGTCGGCCACTGCGTGCGCGGGACGACGGTCTCGTTGAGGGCTGCGGCGACACCGGAGGGGGCCGCGCACAGAGCGGTCACGAGGGTGTCGAGAGCGGTGTCGGCGGCCAGTTCCCGCCGCTCCCCGTTGACGAGGACGGTCACGCTCATACGGGCTGCTCCGTGAGTGCGGCGGCGGTGTCGAACCGGCCGGGGGCGAACGGACTCGCCACTTCCGGGAGTTCGCCGGTGGTCAGGGCGTGCGCCAGGGCGTCGCCGGTGACCGGGGTGAGCAGCACGCCGTTGCGGTGGTGGCCGGTCGCCAGCAGCAGCCCGGGAAGCCGGGTGGGACCGAGCAGGGGCGCGTTGTCGGGGGAGCCGGGGCGCAGTCCGGCGCGGGTCTCGGTGAGCGGCAGTTCGGTGATGCCGGGGACGAGTTCGTGGGCGTCCCGCAGCAGTTCGTACACGCCGCCCGCGGTCACCGTGGTGTCCCAGCCCAGCTCTTCGCTGGTCGCGCCGACGACCAGCTCGCCGTTCTCGCGCGGCACCAGGTAGACGTGGCTGCCGCGGACCATGGCACGCACGGTCCGGCTCAGGAAGGGCGCGCCCGGGCCCTTCGGCGCGGGCTCCGGCATGGCCAGGCGCAGTACCTGCCCCTTCACGGGCCGCACCGGCGGCAGTACGTCCTCGGGCACACCCGCGAGACGTCCGCTGAGGCTGCCCGCGGCGAGGACGACCTGCCCCGCGGACAGCTCGGTGCCGTCCCTCGTGACGACTCCGGTGGCCCGGCCCCCCGCGACGGTCAGGCGCTCGGCCCAGGTCCGGTGAAGGACCACTCCGGCCCGCTCGCAGGCCGTGACCAGGGCCGCGGCGAGCCGGCGCGGGTCGATCTGGTGGTCGCCGTCCACCCGCAGCCCGCCGCGCACCCCGGGCGCGAGCATCGGCTCCAGACGGCGGCACTCGCGGCCGCTCAGCCACTCCGACTCCAGGCCCGACCGGCTCTGCAGGGCGTGCAGTTCGCGCAGGTGGGCGCGGTCGTCGGCGTCGAGCGCGACGGTCAGCGTGCCGCACCTGCGGTAGCCGAGGTCCTGGCCGGTCGCCTCCGTCAGCTCCTCGGCGAAGTCCGGATAACGCTCCGCCGAGGCCAGGTTGAGGCCGAGCAGGGTCTCCTCGCCGTAATGCAGCTCGGTGACGGCGGCCAGCATCCCGGCCGCGACCTGCGCGGCGCCGCCGCCCGGCTCGGGGTCGGCCAGCGCGGTCGTCAGCCCGCGCTGTGCGGCCCGCCAGGCGGTGACCAGACCGATGATCCCGCCTCCGACGACCAGGACATCGGTGGTCGGCACGTTCGGGGGTGATTGCGGTGTACGCGACATGGGCGTCCAGCCCCTCCCTTCGCCGGCATGACCCGGATCAGGTTCGTACGGTCGGAGGCCGTCCCAGCCTCCCTCTCAGCCCGGTACGCCCGGGCTCCCGCGAGTGCTTTACGTTGGCCACCCTAGCTCTTCGTCCCGCACCTCAGTAGGGAGCCTCACGGCATGGCCCGCTCGCTCGACGGACTCGTTCTCGCCCCCGTGGCCGACCAGGCACCGGGTCAGGTGGGCACGCGCACCCGGTTCTCGTACCACGAGAAGGACGGTGAGATCTGGGCCGAGTACACGGGCGGCGACGTCGTGCGCGGCCACCTCGTGGGCACCCGCGAGGGCGACCGGCTCGACTTCCGGTACGTACAGCTGAAGACGGACGGAACCACCTCCTCCGGGCACTGCGTGTCCCAGGTCGCCGAGACCCCCGACGGCCGGGTGCGGCTGGCGGAGACCTGGGAGTGGGAGTCCCAGGAGGGCAGCGGGACGAGTGTGGTCGAAGAGGTCACCCCGGGCTGACGCCCCGGTCCGGCGTTGTGCAACAGCTCACCGACCGTGCCCCTGACCGACGATTTCACCGACTGTCTATGGTGACCGGGTGAGCGAGCTGACACAGGAAACGGGCCCGGCGGCGCGCGTACGCGTCGTGATCGTCGGTGCGGGCATGGCAGGGGTCCAGACCGCCGTCGCCCTGCGGGAACAGGGCTTCCCCGGCAGCGTGACCCTGATCGGCGCGGAACCCCACCAGCCGTACGACCGCCCGCCGCTGTCCAAGGCCGTCCTGCTCGGCAAGGCCGAGGGATCCGCCTTCGACGTCGACTTCGAGACCCTCGACGTGGCACTGCGCCTGGGCCTGGAGGTGACCGGCGTCCGCCCGGACACCCGCGAACTCGACACGGCCGAGGGGCGCGTCCCGTACGACGTCCTGGTCGTCGCCACGGGAGCGGAACCCGTCCGCCTGCCGGGCGCCGAGGGCGTACCCGGAGTCCATCTGCTGCGCACCCTCGACGACGCCGAACGGCTGCGGCCCGTCCTCGCCCGGCAGCACGACATCGTGGTGGTGGGCGCGGGGTGGATCGGCGCGGAGTTCGCCACGGCGGCGCGCGAGGCGGGGTGCTCGGTGACCGTCGTCGAGGCCGCCGACCGGCCCCTCGTGGGCGCGCTGCCGGCCGAGGTGGCCGCGCCCATGGCCGCCTGGTACGCGGACAGCGGGGCGTCGCTGCGCACCCACGCGCGCGTGGAGCGCGTCGAGCCCGGCGCGGTGGTGCTGGACGACGGCTCGCGGCTGCCCGCGGGCGCCGTGGTCGTCGGCATCGGGGCGCGGCCCGCCACGTCCTGGCTGGCCGGTTCGGGGATCGAACTCGGCGCCCACCGGGAGGTCGTCGCGGACGACCATCTGCGCACGTCCCTGCCGGGTGTGTACGCGGTCGGCGACTGCGCGTCGTTCCCGTCGGGCCGTTACGGGGAGCGGCTGCTCGTCCACCACTGGGACAACGCGCTCCAGGGGCCGCGCACGGTCGCGGCGAACATCGTGGGGGAGACGCCGGCGCCGTACGACCCGGTGCCGTACTTCTGGTCCGAGCAGTTCGGCCGCTTCGTCCAGTACGCGGGGCATCACGGGGCGGCTGACGCGCTGCTCTGGCGGGGGGATCCGGCGGGGCCCTCCTGGTCGGTGTGCTGGCTCCGGGAGGGGCGGCTGGTGGCGGTCCTCGCGGTGGGGCGACCGCGGGACCTCGCGCAGGGGCGGCGGCTGATCGAGTCCGGCACCCGAATGGACCCGGACCTGCTGACGGACCCGTCACGTCCCTTGAAGAGGGCGGCGCTCTAGCGCCCGTTCGTCACCTGCGGCCCCGGTGGGGGCGGGCCCCGCCTTTCAGGGGCGCGGGGAACTGCGCGCTCAGCCACGTCCGGCCCGCACCCGACGTACGACCGGGGGGTGAGGGGCGCGGGGAACTGCGCGCTCAGCCCCCACCGGCCCGCACCCGACGGACGGCCGAGGGATTCAGGGGCGCGGGGAACGGCGCGACCGGCCCCCGCCCAGGGCCGGGCGGACCGCCCGGGTACCGGGTGTCAGTGGGAGATGGCAGGCTTGTACCCGTGACCGAGATTGACGCAAAGATCGATGCTCTCGTCCCCGCCTGGCTCACCCTCCCCGACATCGCCGAAAAGTTCGGCGTCGAGGTGACGCGCGTCCGGCAGCTGGTCAGGGAAGGCCAGCTGATCGCCGTACGCCGTGGCGAGAACCGCGCGCTGCACGTCCCCGCCGCTTTCATCGACGTGGACGAACAGAAGGTCGTCAAGGGCCTCGCAGGCACCCTGACGCTCCTGCGGGACGACGGCTACAACGACGAAGAGATGCTGGAGTGGCTCTTCACCCCCGACGAGAGCCTGCCCGGCACCCCCGCGCAGGCTCTGAGTGAGAATCGCGGCACGGAGGTGAAGCGCCGCGCCCAGGCGCTCGCCGTCTGACCTGAGGACACCGCACCACCGCAACGCCGCACGGCGTACGGACCGCGGACCGCGAGCTGTGAAGACAGGACCGGGCCCGCGGTCCGTACGCCACCGACACCACACGGGGGACCCACGCATGCCCGAATCCACCGCACGCGCGCAGCTCGCCGACGCCCGGGTCTACCTCTGCACGGACGCCCGCAGGCGCCAGGGCGACCTCGCCGCCTTCCTGGACGCGGTCCTCGCGGGCGGTGTGGACATCGTGCAGCTGCGGGACAAGGGCATGGAGGCGGCCGAGGAGCTGGAGCACCTCGCGGTGTTCGCGGACGCCTGCCGCCGGCACGGCAAGCTCCTCGCGGTGAACGACCGCGCCGACGTCGCCCATGCCGCCGGGGCCGACGTCCTGCACCTCGGCCAGGGGGACCTCCCCGTCCCCGCGGCCCGCGCGATCCTCGGCGACGAGGTCCTGATCGGCCGCTCCACGCACTCGGAGCCGGAGGCCTCGGCCGCCGCGGTCCAGGACGGCGTGGACTACTTCTGCACCGGCCCCTGCTGGCCGACCCCCACCAAGCCGGGCCGCCACGCGCCGGGCCTCGACCTGGTCCGGCACACGGCCGCGCTCGGCACGGACCGCCCCTGGTTCGCCATCGGCGGCATCGACCTCGGCAACCTCGACGAGGTGCTGGAAGCGGGCGCCCGCCGCGTCGTCGTCGTACGGGCGATCACCGAGGCCGACGACCCGGGCGCGGCGGCGACGGAGTTCGCCAAGCGGCTGCGGACGGTCTGAGCCGGAGGGCCGAATACGTGCCGATCCGGGCCCGCGCTCCAGGATCGGTCGAGCGCCGGTTGTCCGAGGAGTGGACAACAAGTCGACAATTCGGGCAAATTCCCCTCATCCGGTTGGGTGACCGTCTCCCCCTGGCTAACCTGCGGGTATGGCCCTCGGATCTGCTTCCACCAGGACTGACCGCGCGCGCACCGTGCGCGACATGCTCGCGACCGGCAAGACGACCTTCTCGTTCGAGTTCTGGGCGCCGAAGACCGAAAAAGGCGAGCGGAACCTGTGGAACGCGCTGCGCAGGGTCGAGGCGGTCGCCCCCAGCTTCGTCTCCGTGACGTACGGGGCCGGCGGCACCACCCGCGCCGGCACGGTCAAGGCGACCGAGCAGATCGTCGCCGACACGACGCTCACCCCGGTCGCCCACCTCACCGCGGTCGACCACTCCATCGCGGAACTGCGCAACATCATCGGCCAGTACGCGGACGCCGGGATCCGGAACATGCTCGCGGTGCGCGGCGACCCGCCCGGCGACCCCATGGCCGACTGGGTGGCGCACCCCCAGGGCCTCACGTACGCGGCCGAACTGGTCCAGCTCATCAAGGAGTCCGGCGACTTCTGCGTGGGTGTCGCGGCCTTCCCGGAGATGCATCCGAGGTCCGCGGACTGGGACGCGGACGTGGCGAACTTCGTCGACAAGTGCCGGGCCGGCGCGGACTACGCGATCACGCAGATGTTCTTCCGCCCGGACGCCTACCTGAGACTGCGTGACCGGGTCGACGCGGCGGGCTGCGACACACCGGTCATTCCCGAGGTGATGCCGGTGACCAGCGTGAAGATGTTGGAGCGATTGCCGCAACTCAGCAACGCATCGTTCCCGGATGCCCTGAAAGAGCGGATCCTCACAGCCAAAGACGATCCGGCGGCTGTACGCTCCATTGGCATCGAGTTCGCCACGGAGTTCTGCGCGACGCTGCTGGCCGAGGGAGTCCCCGGACTGCATTTCATCACGCTGAACAACTCCACCGCGACGCTGGAAATCTACGAGAACCTGGGCCTGCATCACCCACAGCAGGCCTAGACCGGTCGCATCGTGATACGACACACTGCGTAGCGGCATCTGGGAGAGGGGCGTACATGGGCTGGACGGTCCTCTACATCGCATTCGGCATCGTCGCGCTGTGGCTGCTGGGCGAGGTGCTGCTGCAGTACAAGGCACGGCTGCGCTGGCGGCTGCTGGCCTTCGGCGGCTTCCTCGGGGTGGTCCTCGGTGTCCTGATCCCGTCGGTGGTGGTCATCGGTCTGGGCGCCGCCGCCTTCGCCGTCGGGCAGACGTACGTCACGCTGTCGTTCCGCAGCGGCTTCGCGGCCGGCTGGGCCGTCGCCGGACGGCCGGGCATCACCAAGCGCCGCCGCGGCGAACCCGAGCGCCAGGAACCGACCCTGGAGGTCACGGACCTCCAGGCCGCGCAGAGCGGAACGTATCCTCAGGACGACTTCGGCCGCGGCGAGAGCTTCGGCGCGGACGACGCCTTCGGACGTGAGGAATCGGTTTTCGGGCAGCGCCCGGCGAACGCCGCCGAGTCCACCGCCGTCTACGAACCGCAGCCCCTGCCCGACGACACCGGCCAGTACGGCGTCTACAGCGAAGCCGCCTACGCGGCCGCCGCCGACGCCGCGTACGCCGCCTCCGCCCAGGCGCAGGCACAGGGCGGCCAGACCGACCAGGGCCAGCCCCAGGACCAGTTCGCCCAGAACTACGGGTACGACGGCTACTCGGGCTACGACCAGCAGCAGTACGGCTACGACACCGGACAGCAGCAGCAGTACGCCCCCTACTCGGACCCGTACGTCGGCTCGCAGTCCTACGACGCCTCCTACGGACAGTCCTACGACCCCTCGCAGCAGCAGTACGGGCAGCAGGGACAGCAAGGACAGCAGGGTTACGAGCAGGACCAGTACGCGGCGGGCGCCTACAACGGCGGCGAGAACACTCCGCCCGGCGGGGTCTGGGTGCCGCAGCAGCGGACCACCGAGGATCCGTACGGTGGCGAACTCCCGCCGGAGCAGCCCTATCCGTACGAGGGCAACGGCCGGCAGCAGGGCGGGTACGACGAGCAGCAGTACCGGTACTGACCTCCGTACCGGCGCCGTCCTACCCGGGCGGCACCGCCGCCGTCACTGCGAACCCCTGAAGTCCGGCCCCTCCACGATCAGTCCGGCGACCAGCGATCCCGACATCCCGGCGTGCGGAAGCCCGCCGCCGGGGTGCGCCCAGCCGCCGACCGCGAACAGGCCCGGTATCCGGGTGGCGTTGCCCGGCCGCAGCCGGGTGCCCTCCACGCCGGCCAGCGCGGGAGCGGGCACTCCACCGCCCGGGGCCCCGGTCTCCCGCTCCGTGTGCAGGGGCGTCCGTACCTCGCGCCACAGCACGCGCCCGCGCAGCTCCGGCACGGCCCGCTCCGCGGCGGCGACCATACGGTCCGCGAAGGCGTCGGCGGCACCGGCCGCCGCCCAGTCGTGGTGTGCGAGGGACGGCACCGTCGCCGTGAGCACCACCGACTCGTGGGCGTCGTCCGGGCACAGCCGCGGATCGTCCGGACGGTCCACCCACACCGTGGGCCGCGGCGCCGCCGCACCCGCCGTGAAGGTGTGGTCCAGCTCCTCGGCCCGGTCCGGTGCGTGCACGACCGTGCGGTGCGCGGCGCCCGCCTCGCGCGGGCCGCGCAGGGCGAGGCAGACCACGGCCCTGCCGCAGGACGGGGACGCGGGACGCGAGCCGGGTGCCTCGCCCCCGTACAGATCGGCGCGGCCCGTCAGGCTCCTCAGCAGCTCCGGCGGGCCGCCCACCACGAAGTCCGCCTCGGCGACGGTCCCGTCACGCAGCTCCACGCCGGCCGCCCGGCCGTCCTTCTCGGTGATGGCGACGACCTCGGCCCCGAAGACGAACTCCACCCGCCGGGCCACGCACCGCTCGTGCACGGCCCGCGCCAGCTCGCGCATCCCGCCGCGCACGTACCACGCGCCGAAGGCGTGCTCCATGTACGGCAGGACGGCCGCGCTCGCCGGGACCGCGCGCGGGTCGAGGCCGTACGCCAGCGCGTAACTCTCCAGGAGGGCGGCGAGACGGGGGTCGCCCAGCTCCCAGGCACCGACCTCCGAGAGCCGGGCCGCCGTGCGGGTGCGCAGCAGGCGCCGCTGCCGCAGCGCGGGGTAGGGCTCGCGCTCGCCCAGCACCTGCCAGTCCGCCCACAGCGGCTCCTCCAGGAGCGGCCTGCGCGTCCGGTCCCAGGCCTCGCGGGCCCGGACCAGGAAGTCGCCCCAGCGCTCACCGGCGCCCGCGCCCAGTGCCCCGTCCAGGGCCGAGACGACGCCCGCACGCGAGGCGTTGGGCAGCGACACCTCCGTGCCGTCGGCGAAGACGTGCCGCGCCGCCGGGTCGACCTGGACCAGGTCGACGCATGCCTCCAGGGGCTCCTTGCCGGTCTTCACGAACAGATCGCGGTAGACCGCGGGCAGCTGGAGCAGCCCGGGGCCCGTGTCGAAGGAGAACCCGTCGCGCTCGAAGCGGCCCACCGCTCCGCCGTACGTCGCCGCCCGCTCGTACACCGTCACCCGGTGGCCCGCGACGGCCAGCCGGGCAGCGGCCGCCATCGCGCCCATCCCGGCGCCGATCACCACAATCCGTGCCATGCCAGGGACTTTATCGGCCGCCACCGACAACGGGTCCGCGGCCCCGGGGCCCGCCGGAAGGCCGGGGGCAGCCGGGAGGCCGGGGTCAGCCGGGCGGTGGCGGCCCGAGCCGGTCCACGAGCCGTTTCTCCTCGCGGCGCTGGGCCCGGCGCCGCAGGAACCGCTTGATCCGGGAGATCAGGAAGTAGAGCACCAGCAGACCGGCCAGCAGCAGGACGCCCGCGATGATCGCCGCGGCCTCGGGGTGGAACATCGCGAAGGTCAGGATCCCGGCGACCCCGAGATCCTCCGCGGTGCTCATCACGACGTTGCTGAACGGCTCGGGCGAGGTGTTGATCGCCATCCGCGTCCCGGCCTTGACGGTGTGGCTGGCCAGGGCGGAGGAGCCGCCGATCGCCCCGGCCGCCAGCTCGGACAGCGAACCGCTCTGCCCGGCCAGCAGCGCCGCGACGACGGCGCCCGACACCGGGCGGATCACCGTGTGCACGGTGTCCCACACCGAGTCCACGTAAGGGATCTTGTCGGCGAAGGCCTCGCAGACGAACAGGACGCCGGCCACGACGAGGACTTCGGGGCGCTGCAGCGACTCGGGGACCTCGTCGGTCAGTCCGGTCGCGCCGAAGAGGCCGAGGAGCAGCACCACCGCGTACGCGTTGACACCGCTGGCCCAGCCGCTGGTGAACACCAGGGGGAGTACGGACACGGACGCGATCGTAACCAGTCGGCAACGGCGCGTCCTGGGCATGAGCGCGGACGACTGAGTACGCGTACCTAGGGAGTGAGTTGAGTACGCGCGCGGATGGGTTCCCACCTGCGTGAACGAGAGAGTGGAGGCACGGAAAGGGGCGCGGCTCCGGTACCGCCGACACGGGGCGGCGGAACGGCGCGGCGCCCTCTACCGCTCCTTCCGCCGATCACTCGGCGGGAGCGAGGCACGGGGGGCCCGAGGGAGACCGGAACGGGGGAACCGTCGGGGACCACCGGGGGATGCACGGGGGTGCATGGGGGAGTACAGGAGGAGCGCCGGTCAGGCGTGGCCCGCGGGGGACGCGGCCACTTTGGACCGGCGCTCACCTGTGTCCGCCGTGTCTGCCGTGCCTCCGTGTCATACGGGTCCCAGGCGTCCGCCGCCGACCCTCCCCTGGAGCAGCAGGGACAGTGCCGCGTGGACGTCGTCCAGGGAGCGCTGCGGCTGGAACGCCTGCCAGTCCAGGGCCGCCACCAGCACCATGCCGACCAGCGCCGCCGCCGTCAGCGGGGTGTCGATCTCCTCGCTCAGCTCGCCGTTCGCGATCCCCTCGCGCAGGACGTCCTCGACGACCGCGACGGCCTGCTGCCTGACCACCATCAGCGTGGACTGCCAGGCCCGGTTGGTGCGCCACAGCTCCGCCACGTACAGCTGGGTGAAGGCCGGGTAGCGGCCGATGAAGACGAGGCCCGCCCGGATCATCGCGTCCAGCGCGTCGACCCTGCTGCCGCCCTCCTCGTCGGTCCTGTCGACCGCCTCCCGCAGGGAGGCGGTGAGCAGTCCCACCCCGTGCCGGAGCAGCTCCTCGAAGAGGACGGACTTGCTCGCGAAGTTGTAGTAGACCGTGCCCTTCGCCACTCCGGCACGCTCGGCGATCTCGTCCACGGTGGTGGCGGAGAAGCCCTGTTCGGCGATGAGGGTCACCGCCGCCTCGTAGAGCTTCTGCCGGGTCGCCTGCCGCCGGCCGCCGCCGCTGTCCACCGTCCTGCTGCTTTCCATGGCCCCGATTGTCACAGGCTCAGCTCCGGGTGAAGTCGGTCGAGGGTCCACACCTGGCGGCGCCGCGCGGACACCGCGGTGAGCGCGAGGGCGGCCAGGGTGAAGGCGGTGAGGACGGCGCACGCCTGCCAGACGGGGCCCAGGCCGCCGCCCGTGATGAGCCTCCTCAGGGCGTCGACCACGTAACTCATCGGCATGAAGGGGTGGATCGCGTTGAAGAAGCCCGGACTGGTCTGCACGGGGTACGTGCCGCCGGCCGAGGTCAGCTGGAGCATCAGGAGCGCGAGGACGAGGATCCGGCCGGCCGCTCCGAAGCGTGCGTTGAGCCACTGCACGATCGCCGCGAAACAGCCCGTCACCAGGAACAGGAAGACCACCGTCCCGGCCGCCCGCACCGCCGCCAAGCCGATCGCCCAGTGCAGTACGGACATCAGCGCGACCGTCTGCAGCACTCCCAGGGCGGCCACCGGCAGCCAGCCCGCCAGCGCGATCCGCCAGGCGGGGGCGCCCGCGGCGAGCGCGCGCCGGTTGAGCGGCGGGATCAGCATGTAGGCGACCATCGCGCCCACCCACAGGGAGAGCGGAATGAAGTACGGGGCGAACCCGGTGCCGTAGTTGGGCGCCTTGTGCAGGTCCTTCGAAGCGAGCTGTACGGGGTCGGCCATGACCCCGGTGCGCTGATCACGGTCCTTCTTGTCGTAGTCCGGGATCTTCTCCGCGCCGTCGTGGAGTCCGCCGGCGAGCTTCCCCGAGCCGTCGGCGAGCTTGTACATGCCCCCTTCGAGGTCGCTCGCTCCCGTCCCGAGCCGGCCGATCCCGCTGTCCAGGCCGGTGGCGCCCTTCTTGGCCGTGCCCAGACCCGTGTGCAGGGTCTCGGCCCCCTTGGCGACCTTCCCAGCACCCTTGTTGAGCTGGTTGATCTTCGAGACGGCCGTGGCCAGGTCCTCGGACAGGTGCGGTGAGCGGTCGGCCAGCGCCCGCGCCTGCTTCTCCAGGGTGGCCAGGTGCTTGTCGAGCGACTTCAGGTCGCCGTTCTGGCCGGCCACCAGCGTGTCGACGTCGTCGGCGACCTCCGCCACGTCCGCCGCCGCGTCCCTGGCCTTCTTGAGGTCCGGGCAGGCGGCGTCGGGCAGTGGCAGGTCCTGGTCCTCGCAGCGCGCCTTGTAGACGCCGTTCAGCGTGTCGGAGGCCGTGTGCGCGCTCTTCGCGGCGGCCGGGGCCGTCCTCGCCAGCGTGTCGAGGTTGCCGCGGATGACGGAGGCCGAGTCCGCGACGAGCCGGGCGGTGTCGCCGATCTCCTTCTCGTTGCCCTTCAGGAAGGGCCCCACCTTGTCCGCGACGCCGTTGACCTTGTCCGCGAGGGTCTGCGTGCCCTCCGAGACCTGCCGCGAGCCGTCCGCCAGGTCGCCCGCCCCCGTGTCGAGCTTCTTCAGGCCGGTGGCGAGCTTGCCGCTGCCCTTCTCGGCGTCCGCGAGGCCGTCCGCGAGGTCCTTCGAACCCTTCTTGGCCTTCCCGATGCCACCGGACAGGGTGTCGGCCCCCTCGGCGGCCTTCTGGGTCTTCCCGTGCAGGTCGGAGAACGAGACGTAGATCCTGTCGAGGAACGACCGTGCCGCCTTGGTCGAGGCGGCCGTGCGCACCTCGCTGAAGACCGTCCGCGAGATCTGCCCGACGATGTAGTTGTTCGCGTCGTTCGTACGCACCTGGAGGGCGCCCGTCTCCGGGGAGTCGCCCGAACTGGACGCGACCCTCCTGCTGAAGTCGGACGGCATGGTCAGCGACAGGTAGTAGTCGCCGTCCTCCACCCCTTCACGGGCCTCGGCGGCGCTCACCTCGTGCCACTCGAAGGTGTCGCTCCCGCGCAGCCCCTTGGTGATCTCGTCGCCCAGCACGACCTTCTTGTCGGCGGCGGTGGCTCCCCGGTCGTCGTTCACCAGCGCCACGGGGATACGGTCGAGACGGCCGTACGGGTCCCAGAACGACCACAGGTAGAGGGCGCCGTACAGCAGGGGCAGCAGCAGGAGCGCGGCCAGCGCCGCGCGCGGGAGCCTGCCCCTGCCGAAGCGCCTGAGCTCAAGCGCGGCCAGTTTCGGCGAGCGCATCCACCGTCTCCTTGTCGTGGTCGTGGTCGTGGTCCTGGTTGTCGTGGTCGCCGGGCCGGTGTTGGTCGTGGGCCGGTGCGTCGGAGGATCCGGTGCACACCACGACCGCGCCCTCGGGAGCCTCGCTGCACACCGCCACGACCGTGGTCCCGGCCTCGGTCAGGGAGCGCAGCAGGGCCCAGACCTCGGTCCTTTCGGCGTCCGAGAGCTTCAGGTCGGTGTCGTCGATCCCGAGCAGCCGGGGGCGGCCGATCAGGGCGAGGGCCACGGACAGCCGCAGCGCCTCCACGCGCTCCAGGTCACGCACGGCGGTCCTGGAGCCCTTGGGCAGTGCCTCCGGGTCGAGCCCGGCGGCGGCCAGCGCGCTGTCGACCCGCAGCCGGGCCTGCGCCAGCCGCTCCCGACGCGGTCGCAGCAGCCCGCGCACGGGGCCGCCGAAGCGCCGCTGGAGCAGTGCGCGCTCCCGGAGGTGCTCGGCGACGGACAGGGCGGGCTCCAGGTCGGTGACGCCGGGCACATGGGCCAGCGCGCTGACGCCGCGGACCGCCGCCAGCTGCTTCGGCAGCTCGAAGTGCCCCACCCTCGCGTGCCCCTCGGTGGGCTTCATCCGCCCGGTGAGCGCGAGCAGCAGACACGTACGGCCCGAGCCCGACGGTCCTTCCACCGCGATCAGCGAGCCGGGCTCCGCGTCGACGTCCACGCCGCGGAACGCCCAGCCGCGGGGTCCCCTGAGCCCGAAGTCCTCGGCCGTGACGCCGAGTCCGTGCGGACCGTCCACAACTTCCCCCACCCTCCGGGCCCTTCGGCCGGTCGGTGCACCGGTTGAAGCGCAAAGTTTTTGAACTGACTGGTCAGTGCAAAAACTACTCCGAACCTATGAGCGAAGCAAAAGCGCAGGTCAGAACGGATTGTCAGTGGCATACCGCACGATAGGCACATACGGCATCTCCCGTCGGGGGTGTGCCGTCACACGACGAGTGGAGGTTCGTCATGGCCAGCTCCAACGCAGCCGCCGCCCGCCGGCGCCGCGCCACCGGCCCTGCCCCCTCACTGACCGGACCGGCGAGCGACGTGCACCCCGTGCTCCGCCGTGCCACGGCCCCGCCCGCCGCCCTCGATCTGCTCGCCCAGGCCCGCGCCGGACTCGACGAAGCGGCCCTGCTGGAAATGCCGAACGACCGGTACGCGACGGCGCACCTGGCCGCGCTGCGCACCGCCGCGGCCGTGCTCGCCGCGCGCGGCCGGCCCGAGACCACCGAGAGGCGCCGGGCCAAGATCCGGAGCGCCTGGGAAGTGCTGCCCGAGATAGCGCCCGAACTCGCCGAGTGGAGCGCGCTGTTCGCCTCGGGAGCCCGCCGCCGGGCCCGCGCGGAGGCCGGCATCCAGGGCGCCGCCAGCATCCGCGACGCCGACGACCTGCTGCGTGACGTGGCGATGTTCCTCCGCCTCGTCGAGCGCATGCTGGTGCTCCAGCCGGTGCTGCCGCAGCCGCGGCACGAGGGCGGGCAGGGCGGCCAGACCGGCCCGCCCGCCCAGGAGGCACGGGTCGTGCCCGGCCCCCGGGAGGTCCGGGACGTGCGGGACGTGCGGGACGTCAGGGATGTCCCGGACGCGGGCTGATGACGACGGCCGGATCTGGGGCCGCGTCCGGGACTGGGTCTGGGTCTGTGCCCCCGTGGTCCGGGCCGGTCAGGGGCCGTGCGTCCGGCGCGCGAGACGGGGGGCCGGGCAGCGGGCGTGAGGCCATAGGGTTGGAACGCCTGAATCTCCCCGGCCCCGGACACGGCGGGGGAGATATGCCCATCGCTCCGCCGTACCGAGGCGGTGCCGCGCCGAGGAGTCAACTGCCGTGTCGGACCCGATGCGCCCGCCCGTCTCCCCCCGCCCTCGACCGGCGTCGCCGCGCTCCGGCCCCTCCAGTCCCCGCGCCTCCCTCCGTACCGCCGTGGTCTGGGACGTTCTGAAGGACGCCCTCGACCGCCGGGTCAAGGCCACGGGCCGCGAGTCGCTCGACGTGCTCGACACCGGAGGCGGCAGCGGCAACTTCGCGGTGCCCGTGGCCCGGCTCGGCCACCGCGTCACCGTCGTGGACCCCAGCCCGAACGCGCTGTTCGCGCTGGAGCGCCGGGCCGCCGAGGCGAGCGTCGCCGACCGCGTCCAGGGGGTCCAGGGCGACGCCCACGGCCTCTTCGACGTCGTGGAGCGCGGCGGCTACGACGCGGTGCTGTGCCACGGCGTCCTTGAGTACATGGACGACCCCGCGGAGGGCCTGCGCAACGCCGTCGGCGCGCTGCGCCCCGAGGGTGTCCTCAGCCTGCTCGCCGCCGGACTGGGCGGCGCCGTGCTCGCGCGGGCCCTCGCCGGACACTTCACGGAGGCCCGCCAGGCCCTGAGTGACCCGGACGGCCGCTGGGGCGAGGGTGATCCTGTTCCGCACCGCTTCACCGCCGACCAGCTCACCGCTCTGGTCGAGGCCGCGGGCCTCGGCGTGGCCTCGGTGCACGGCGTCCGGGTCTTCGCGGACCTGGTCCCCGGAGTCCTCGTGGACACCGAGCCGGGCGCCCTGGACGCCCTGCTGAAACTGGAGACCGCAGCGGCCGAACTCGCCGCCTTCCACTCCGTTGCCACGCAGCTTCATGTGCTCGGTGAGACGCGGGAGTCGGCCGAGGGGTGAGCCGCCACCCGCGTCGCACCGCTGATCAGCGGCGCGACAGCAGATGGAGTACGCCACAGGCCCCCCGATCGGGCGCTCGGAGCCGTATGATCGGGGGAGACCGTCCGGCATGACGGGCCGGTCGCTGGGGAATCTACGCCTCAGTGGATCGGAAAGCCATGGCGGGTTCCGGTTGGCGAATTGGCGCAGAGGGGCGGGTTTCACGGGGGCGATTCCCTGCCTATCCTGAAGGGGACCCCCGGTCGCCCCGGCGACTGCACGATGAGGAGGACGCCGTGCCGCTCTCGGAGCACGAGCAGCGAATGCTCGAGCAGATGGAGCGAGCGCTGTACGCCGAAGATCCCAAGTTCGCGACAGCGCTTGAGGGAAGCGGGCTGCGTACGTACACCCGGCGACGGGTCTACCAGGCGGTCGCCGGCTTCCTCGTAGGTATCGCGCTCCTCATGGCCGGAATGGTCGCACAGCAGATCTGGGTCAGCGTGGTGGGTTTTCTCGTCATGCTGGGCTGCGCGGTGCTCGCCGTCACCGGTTGGCGCAAGGCCCCCAAGCCGGGTGAACAGCCCGCGGCGGGTGCGCCGGGTGCTCCGCAGGCCCGTCGTCAGGGTCGGCAGCGGCGCTCCATGATGGACCGCATCGAACAGCGCTGGCAGCGGCGCCGTGACGAGCAGGGCGGTCAGTAGCCCACCGGGCTCAGGCCGGACAGACGCACGCAGGAAGGGGCGACCACCGCCGAGGTGGCCGCCCCTTCGGCGCGCCCCGGCGCTATGCGTTCGGCTGCTCAGGGTTCGCCCGCCGCGGTCACCCGGGAGCCGACTCCGACCGCGGACGCGGCGGGTGAGCCGCCGAGCGGGAAGGCCGACGTGGGGCGTGTCCGACGTGACGGCCGCCCGCAGCACGTGCCGTCCAGCGCCGAGACCGCCCGCGCGGGCGCGCCGCCCCGCGTGCAGCCGCACAGCGGCAGGCCCGCCCGGTCCACGCGCCGCACAGTTCCAAGGCCTCGCGGCGAGAAGACGGCGGCGTGCGGCCGTCGGACGAGGAGGGGGCACCGGCCCTGTTCGGGTC
>NZ_JBHWZP010000111.1:19675-26925 GCF_042728395.1 Streptomyces sp. NPDC060205 | reverse complement strand
TCGACGTACCGGCACGGCCCGCTCCCGGGCCTCGTCGCCGGGTGCCGGTCGTCGCCTTTTCGACCGTCCGGCGTTCGGCGTCGGCGGCTGTCGGCTTGCGGTGCGTTTGGGGCTTGGTGCGCTTCCGCCGTCGCCTGTTGAGCGGGGGGCGGTCGTTGGGTTTCAGCCTGTCCGGCGTTTGAGGACGAGGCCGTTCAGGCCGATGGGGGGCTGGGGGCGCAGCCCCCAGGGGGTGAGAGCCGCTTGGCGCAGGACGCCCGCCGCCACGTACACCTCCCCGGGGACCGAATCCGAGACCAGCCCCTCCACCTCCCGCTCCACCAGCCCGGTGTCCAGCTCCCCCGCCACCACCGCCGGATGGGCCAGCAGCTTCCGGAGGAACCCCGCGTTCGTCTGCACCCCCAGCGTCACCGTCTGCGCCAGGGCCGCGCGCAGGCGGCGCAGGGCCGTCGCGCGGTCCGGGCCGTACGCGATCACCTTCGACAGCATCGGGTCGTACAGCGAGCCGACCTCCGTGCCCTCCGTCAGGCCGGAGTCGGTGCGCACGCCGTCGCCCTGGGGCTCGTACAGGCTCAGGATCGTTCCGCCGGACGGCAGGAAGCCGCGTGCGGGGTCCTCCGCGCAGATGCGGGCCTCCACCGCGTGGCCGGTGAGAGTCACGTCGGACTGGGCGAAGTCCAGCCGCCCGCCCGCCGCCACCCGCAGCTGCCACTCCACCAGGTCGATGCCCGTGATCAGCTCGGTCACCGGGTGTTCCACCTGGAGGCGGGTGTTCATCTCCATGAAGTAGTAGGAGGCCGGGTCGTCGCCGGGGACGATGAACTCGACCGTGCCCGCGCCCGAGTAGCCGCAGGAGCGGGCCGCCTGGACCGCCGCCTCACCCATCGCGGCCCGCGTCTTCTCGTCGAGGAACACGCTCGGCGCCTCTTCGATGATCTTCTGGTGCCGGCGCTGGAGGGAGCACTCGCGCTCGCCGAGGTGCACCACGTTCCCGTGGCCGTCCGCCAGGACCTGGATCTCGATGTGCCGGGGGCGGTCGACCCACCGTTCCACGAGGAGGGTGTCGTCGCCGAAGGAGGAGCGGGCCTCACGGCGCGCGGCGGCGATCTCGTCCGCCAGCAGCGCCGCGTCCCGTACCAGGCGCATGCCCTTGCCGCCGCCGCCCGCGGAGGGCTTCAGGAGCACCGGCATGCCGATCTCCCGCGCCGCCGCGGCCAGTTGCGCGTCCGTCAGGCCGCTGCCCGACGAGCCCGGTACCACCGGGACCCCGGCCCCCTGCACCGTCTCCTTGGCGCGGATCTTGTCGCCCATCAGGGAGATCGCCGACGCCGACGGGCCGATGAAGATCAGGCCCGCTTCCGTGCACGCCTGCGCGAACGCCGCGTTCTCCGCGAGGAAGCCGTAGCCCGGGTGCACCGCCTGGGCGCCCGTCCGGGCCGCCGCCTCCAGCAGGCGCTCCGCCGAGAGGTAGCTCTCGGCGGCCGGCGCCGGGCCGATGCGTACCGCCGTGTCCGCCTCGCGCACGTGCCGGGCGTCGGCGTCCGCGTCGGAGTACACGGCCACCGAGCGCACGCCCAGCGACCGCAGTGTCCGGATGACCCGGACGGCGATCTCGCCCCGGTTGGCCACCAGTACCGTGTCGAACATCGTCGCGGGTCCCCTCATATCCGTACCCATCCGTCCCCTCACATCCGGAAGACGCCGAACTGGGGGTCGCCCAGTGGCGCGTTCGCACAGGCGGTCAGGGCCAGACCCAGGACCTGCCGGGTCTCCATCGGGTCGATCACGCCGTCGTCCCAGAGCCGGGCCGTGGCGTAGTAGGCGTTGCCCTGGGTCTCGTACTGGGCGCGGATCGGGGCCTTGAAGGCCTCTTCCTCGTCCGCCGGCCAGGACTCGCCGCAGCCCTCCAGCTGGTCGCGCTTCACCGTCGCCAGGACCGACGCGGCCTGCTCGCCGCCCATCACGGAGATCTTCGCGTTCGGCCACATCCACAGGAAGCGCGGCGAGTACGCCCGGCCGCACATCGAGTAGTTGCCCGCCCCGTACGAGCCGCCGACCACCACCGTCAGCTTCGGTACGCGGGTGCAGGCCACCGCGGTCACCATCTTGGCGCCGTGCTTGGCGATGCCCCCGGCCTCGTACTGGCGGCCCACCATGAAGCCCGAGATGTTCTGGAGGAAGACGAGAGGGATGCCGCGCTGGTCGCACAGTTCGATGAAGTGCGCGCCCTTCTGGGCCGATTCGGAGAACAGGATGCCGTTGTTGGCGACGATCCCGACCGGGTGCCCGTGGATGTGCGCGAAGCCGGTGACGAGGGTCTGGCCGAACTCGGACTTGAACTCCGCGAAGCGCGAGCCGTCCACCACGCGCGCGATGACCTCGCGTACGTCGTAGGGGGTGCGGGAGTCGACCGGTACCGCGCCGTACAGCCCGGCGGGGTCCACCTTCGGCTCCGTGCCCTGCGTGACCGACCAGGGCAGGGGGGCGCGGTCGGGGAGTGTCGAGACGATCGTGCGCACGATCCGCAGGGCGTGGGCGTCGTCCTCGGCGAGGTGGTCGGTGACGCCGGAGACGCGGGAGTGGACCTCGCCGCCGCCGAGCTCCTCCGCCGTGACGACCTCGCCGGTCGCGGCCTTCACCAGGGGCGGGCCGCCGAGGAAGATCGTGCCCTGGCCGCGCACGATGACGGCCTCGTCGCTCATCGCCGGGACGTACGCCCCGCCGGCCGTGCACGAGCCGAGGACCGCCGCGATCTGGGGGATGCCTGCCCCGGACATCCGGGCCTGGTTGTAGAAGATCCGGCCGAAGTGGTCCCGGTCGGGGAAGACCTCGTCCTGCATGGGGAGGAACGCGCCGCCCGAGTCCACCAGGTAGACGCAGGGGAGACGGTTCTCCAGCGCCACCTCCTGGGCGCGCAGGTGCTTCTTCACCGTCATGGGGTAGTACGTGCCGCCCTTGACCGTGGCGTCGTTGGCGACCACCACGCACTCGCGGCCCGCGACCCGGCCGATGCCCGCGATGACGCCCGCCGCCGGGGCCTGCCCCTCGTACAGCCCGTCGGCCGCCAGCGGGGCCAGCTCCAGGAACGGTGAGCCGGGGTCGAGCAGCGTGTCCACGCGGTCGCGCGGCAGCAGCTTGCCGCGGGCGGTGTGCCGGGCGCGGGCCCGCTCGCCGCCGCCGAGGCGGGCCGCGGCGAGCTTGCGCCGCAGTTCGCCGACGAGGGCGTGGTGCGCCGCCTCGTTGTTCCGCCAGGCCTCCGACGCGGGATCGGCCGCGCTGTGGAGCTCCGGTGCCTCGTGCATCCTGCGGTCCCCTCACCCGGTGTCACCGGTCAATGAACCAAGTCGCCGAACGTGATCACTGCAACAAGTTAATGAGCGTTAACGCGTTTCCTTCAGGTTAACGAGCGCTAACCATCCTGTCTAGAATTGCTTCCATGGCCACCAGAACCGACGCCCCCACCCGCCGCGAGCAGATCCTCAAGGAAGCCGCCCGGCTCTTCGCCGAACGCGGCTTCCACGGCGTCGGCGTCGACGAGATAGGCGCCGCGGTCGGCATCAGCGGGCCCGGCCTGTACCGCCACTTCGCCGGCAAGGACGCGATGCTCGCCGAGCTGCTGGTGGGGATCAGCGAGCAGCTGCTGACCGGCGGCAAACTCCGTGTGGCGGAGTCCGGCGGGAGCCCGGAGGTGCTCCTGGACTCGCTCATCGAGGGGCACATCGACTTCGCGCTCGACGACCGCCCGCTGATCACCCTGCACGACCGCGAGCTGGACCGCCTGCGCGACACCGACCGCAAGCTCGTACGGCAGCTGCAGCGCCAGTACGTCGAGCTGTGGGTGACGGTCGTGCGCGAGATCCACCCCGCGCTGGCCGAGCCGAGCGCCCGTTCGGCCGTGCACTCGGTCTTCGGACTGCTGAACTCCACACCGCATCTGGGGCGCCCCGGCTCGCTGCCCGGACGGGCGGGCACGGCGGAACTGTTGCACCGTATGGCGAGGGGCGCCTTCGCGGCCGCGGGGGCGCCCGCAGCGGCCGGGACGGCCGGGGCTGCCGGAGCGGGCGGAGCCGCCGGGGCGTGACGAGCGTCTCGGGGAGCCTGCGGGTCCTGGTCTGGACGATGGTCGTGACCGGCCGGTAACGTAGGCCTGAGCAAGCGCTTAGGTATGCGCTCGGACATGGAAACTTGAGCCAGGCGGAGGTGGCGGCGGTGCGCCGTACGGTGTTCAGCGAGGATCACGAGGCGTTCCGGGAGACCCTGCGCGCCTTCATCGAGGCCGAGGTCGTCCCCGTCTACGACGAGTGGTTCGCGGCGGGCCAGGCGCCCCGCGACTTCTACTACAAGCTCGCCGAGCTGGGCGTCTTCGGCATCCGGGTGGACGAGGAGTTCGGCGGCGCCGGCATCGACTCGTACAAGTTCGAGGCCGTGATGTACGAGGAGACCGCCCGCGCGGGTGTCTCCTTCGGCGGCTCCGGTGTGCACGTGCTGCTCGGCCTGCCCTACATCAAGGCGCTCGCCACCGACGAGCAGAAGAAGCGCTTCCTGCCGAAGTTCGTCTCCGGCGAGGAGATGTGGGCCCTCGCGATGACCGAGCCGGGCACCGGCTCCGACCTCGCGGGCATGAAGACCACCGCCAAGCTGAGCGAGGACGGCACGCACTACGTCCTCAACGGCGCCAAGACCTTCATCACCGGTGGCGTGCACGCCGACCGCGTGATCGTCTGCGCCCGCACCTCCCCGTCCACGGCCGAGGACCGCCGCTTCGGCATCTCCCTCTTCGCCGTCGACACCAAGTCCGAGGGCTACTCGGTGGGCCGCAAGCTCGACAAGCTCGGGCTGAAGACCTCCGACACCGCCGAGCTGGCGTTCGTCGACGTGAAGGTGCCCGTCGAGGACCTCCTCGGCGAGGAGAACAAGGGCTTCTACTACCTCGGCGGCAACCTCCCCTCCGAGCGCTGGGGCATCGCGTTCGGCGCGTACGCGCAGGCCGCGGCGGCCGTCCGCTTCGCCAAGGAGTACGTGCTTGAGCGCACGGTCTTCGGCAAGCCGGTCTCGCACTTCCAGAACACCAAGTTCGAGCTGGCCGCCTGCCAGGCCGAGGTGGACGCCGCCCAGGCGGTCGCCGACCGCGCCCTGGAGGCACTGGACGCCGGTGAACTCAGCGCCGCCGAGGCCGCGTCCGCGAAGCTGTTCTGCACCGAGGTCGCCCACCGCGTCATCGACCGCTGCCTCCAGCTGCACGGCGGCTACGGCTTCATGAACGAGTACCCGATCGCCCGCCTGTACGCGGACAACCGCGTCAACCGCATCTACGGCGGCACCAGCGAGATCATGAAGTCGATCATCGCGAAGAACATGGGCCTGTAAGGCCCGCGAAACCATCCGGGAAACGACTGCACGGTACAACTGACGCATGAGTCAGGCACTTGAGGGACTGCTCGATCTGCTCGACCTTGAGCGGATCGAGCAGGACATCTTCCGAGGCCAGTCGCGCTTCGCCGTCGTCCCGCGCGTCTTCGGCGGGCAGGTCGCGGCGCAGGCGCTGGTCGCCGCGGGGCGCACGGTCCCCGCGGACCGGCACGCGCACTCGCTGCACGCCTACTTCCTGCGCGCCGGGGACGCGGGCGCGCCCATCGTCTACACCGTCGACCGCATCCGCGACGGCCGGTCCTTCACGACCCGCCGGGTGGTCGCCGTCCAGCACGGGCAGCCGATCTTCCACCTCTCCGCGTCGTTCCAGACGTACGAGGAGGGCATGGACCACCAGGCCGACATGCCGCCCGCGCCCGACCCGGAGACGCTGGAGACCACGGCCGAGATGCTGCCGCGGTACCTGGAGGCGTACGGCGACCAGGGCGTCGCCCAGCGGATGCTGGAGGCCCGGGCCGCCGTCGACCTGCGCTACGTCGACGCGCCGCCGTTCGCGAGCGTCGGCAGGCCGCGCGAACCGCGCTCGCAGGTCTGGTTCCGCACCAACGGCAAGCTCGACGGCGTGATCGACGAGCCGCTGCTGCACGTCTGCCTCGCCACGTACGTCTCCGACATGACACTCCTCGACTCCGTGCTGCTCGCCCACGGGCGCGGCGGCTGGGTCACCGGGGACGTCGTCGGGGCCTCCCTGGACCACGCGATGTGGTTCCACCGCCCCTTCCGCGCCGACGAATGGCTCCTGTACGACCAGGAGTCGCCGTCCGCGTCCGGAGGGCGGGGCCTCGGGCAGGCCCGTATCTACACGCGGGACGGGCAACTGGCGATCACGGTGATCCAGGAGGGCGTGGTCCGCGTCCCACGGGACTAGGCACTCACTCGTTGCCGGTCAGGCCCGCCGCGGCCAGCAGGTACGCCGTCATCGGGTCGTAGTGACGGGGGCTCGTCACGTGGTCGTCCAGCGGGACGGTCACCTGGACCGTGCCCTCCGCCTCCGCGAGGAACAGGGCCGGGTCGTTGCAGTCCGCGTACCCCACGGAGTCCACGCCCAGTTGGCCCGCGCAGCCCGCCCAGCCGTGGTCGGCGACCACCAGGTCCGGCAGGGGGCGGCCCTCGCCCTCCAGGGCCTTCAGGATCGCCCGCATCGGCTCGCCCGAGTGGGTGTGCCACAAGGTCGCGCCGTGCTCCAGGACGGCGACGTCGGCGAACTGGAAGACGTACCCCTCGTCCGTCGTCAGGCCGTCCGGGATGACGACGATCTCGCAGCCGGCCGCGCGCAGGGCGGCGGCGGTGGCGCGGTGCACGTCGAGCAGGCCGCCGGGGTGGCCGGTGGCGAACAGCACGCGCTGCCCGCCCGCCGCGGCCTTGCGCAGCCGGCCCGCCATGCGCTCCAGCGCGTCGACCGTCAGCTCCGGGTCGATGGTGTCCTGGCCGTACCGGTACTCCGGGTCGTCGTTCACGCCGCACCGCTCCGCCATCACCGCGAGGACGTCCTGCTCGTCGGTCCAGCGGTCGCCGAGCTCCAGACCGAGCCAGTAGTTGCGGTCGCCGTTGGCCAGCTTGCGGTAGTGGGAGAGGTTGTTCTCGCGGGGGGTGGCCACGTTGCCCGCGATACGCGTCTGTACGAGGTGGTCGAGGAGGTCGGCGCGGCTGGGGGTCACGGGTATCGGCATACCCCCATTCTGCCGGTGCGCTCCGCTGGGTGGTGCCGGGTATCGAACCGTGGGATTTGAGTCACTCGGGGGTTTGGGGGTGGGGTGGGTTGTTTGCCGGGTGCGGGTGGGTGGGGGCCGGCCGCGCAGTTCCCCGCGCCCCTGGGGGGA